>JAEDDX010000054.1 GCA_016293615.1 Acetatifactor sp. | reverse complement strand
ATTCGCAGATCCGCCTGCTTTATAGGTAGTCTGCTCCTGATTTCAGTCCTTTTTCCGGGCGCAATGCTCTTCCGGGAGGAAAAATCCATTGATACACTGCCGGTGTGAGAAATTGCCGGATTGCATAAAAAAGTCCTTCCCGGCAAACAGGAAGGACTCTTGCATTCACATATATTACAGATACTTCTTCAATACTTCTGCCTTGTCGATTGCCTCCCATGGGAAGTTAACATCGGTGCGTCCGAAATGACCGTATGCAGCGGTTTCTCTGTAGATGGGTCTGCGCAGGTCGAGCATCTTGATGATGCCGGCGGGACGAAGGTCGAAGTTCTCTCTGATGATATCGACGAACTTTTCATCGGAAAGCTTGCCGGTGCCGAAGGTATCCACCATGACGGAGGTGGGCTTAGCCACGCCGATTGCATAGGAAAGCTGAATCTCGCACTTCTCGGCAAGACCGGCTGCCACAATGTTCTTCGCCACATAACGGGCTGCGTATGCCGCGCTGCGGTCAACCTTGGTGCAGTCCTTTCCGGAGAATGCACCGCCGCCGTGACGGGCATATCCGCCGTAAGTGTCGACAATAATCTTTCTGCCCGTGAGACCTGCATCACCCTGAGGTCCGCCGATGACAAAACGACCGGTGGGGTTGATGAAGAACTTCGTGTTCTCATCGATCATGTCTGCCGGGAGCACGGGATCGAATACATACTTTTTAATATCGGCATGAATCTGCTCCTGAGTCACTTCCTCGTCATGCTGTGTAGAAAGAACCACCGCCTCCAGACGAACCGGCTTGCCGTTCTCATCATACTCTACGGAAACCTGGCTCTTACCGTCAGGGCGAAGGTAGCTCAAGGTGCCGTCCTTACGAACCTTGGTAAGCTGTCTGGTCAGCTTATGTGCAAGGGAAATCGGATAGGGCATCAGCTCGGGTGTCTCGTTGGTCGCATAACCGAACATCATTCCCTGGTCACCTGCACCGATGGCTTCGATCTGTTCGTCGCTCATCTTAGCTTCTCTGGCCTCCAGTGCTTTGTCGACGCCCATCGCAATATCGGGAGACTGCTTGTCCAGCGCAACCATAACGGCACAGGTATTACCGTCAAAACCGATTTGGGAACCGGTATAGCCGATCTCGTTCACAGTCTTTCTGACGATACCTGCAATATCGAGGTTTGCCTTAGTGGTGATCTCGCCCGTTACCAGTACAAAGCCGGTACAGCTTGTTGTCTCACAGGCAACACGGCTCATCGGATCCTGTTCGATGCAGGCATCCAGAATCGCATCGGATACTGCGTCGCAGAGCTTATCGGGATGTCCCTCTGTTACAGACTCTGAAGTAAATAATCTTTTTTCCATTTGTTTCTTCCTTTCATCCTTGAAGCGCACTCACTTCACGCCCCATTGCGTAAATATTGTGCATAAAAATTGAGCAAAAGAAAAGATCCGCTTAACCATAAGCGGACCGTAATCTACAAGCATTCGATCCTCTTATTGTTCGATTCGTACTCGCTCAGGATGGCACCTTCCCATCGGGGGTTGCCGTGGCTTCATCGATCCTATGTATCTCCACCACTCTGAATAAGAGAATTACTATATAATTTACAACATATACTATAAGAAACCGTGTTTGTTTTGTCAACACAAATTTGCTTCTTTGGAAAAATTTACTCAGCCGACCTGAAGCTTGAACTTCTGAATCTCCTTCTCATTGGAGACGCGCTCGATCTGTGCGCCGAGTCCCTGAAGCTTCTGTTCAAAGTCTTCGTAGCCCCGCTCAATAAAGCGAATATCATCCACAACGGAATAGCCGTCTGCAGCCAGTGCGGCGGTGACAAGGGCAGCTCCTGCGCGAAGGTCAGGCGCGGAGATGCTTGCTCCGGTGTAACGGTTCACGCCCGCGATGACTGCCGTGTTACCCTCAACCTTGATATTAGCGCCCATTCTGGTCAGCTCGTCTACATATTTGAAGCGATTTTCGAATATACTTTCCGTAACGATACTGGTTCCCTGTGCGAGTGCCAGCGCCACTGCAATCTGAGGCTGCATATCTGTCGGGAATCCGGGGTAAGGAAGCGTTTTGACATGAGTGGTTTTCAGTCTCTTGGAGGAAACCACACGCATGCAGTCATCCGATTCTTCTATCTCGCAGCCGATCTCCATCAGCTTCGCGGTGATGGACTCCAGATGCTTCGGAATTACATTTTTCACGGTCACATCACCCTTGGTGACCGCTGCGGCAAACATAAAGGTTCCCGCCTCGATCTGGTCCGGGATGATCGTATATTCAGTGCCATGAAGCTTTGTCACGCCCTTGATACGGATGACATCGGTTCCTGCACCCTTAATATTGGCCCCCATGCTGTTCAGGAAGTTAGCCAGGTCGACAACATGCGGCTCCTTTGCGGCATTTTCAATGATGGTAAGACCCTCTGCAAGGGCAGCTGTCATCATCACATTGATGGTGGCACCGACACTGACGCAGTCCATATAGATATGACTTCCGGCCAGTCTTTCAGCCTTGGTCTTAATGAGACCATGTTCAATCACGACCTCGGCGCCCAGGGCCTTGAAGCCTTTGATATGCTGGTCGATTGCACGGCAGCCGATATCGCAGCCGCCCGGGAGAGGCACCTGTGCCTCGTGGTATTTTCCGAGGAGCGCACCTGTCGGATAATACGCCGCTCTGATCTTCTTGATATTCTCATCCGTAATGATAACACTGTTAATATTGCCCGCATTGAGAATCACACTGTGTCTGCCGGTTCTCTTCACCATCACTCCGATTCCCTCAAGGGCATGAAGCAGCACATTGGTATCAAAGACATCGGGCATATTGTCGATATATACGGTTTCGTCCGTCAACATGGCGGCAGCAAGAATAGGAAGCGCTGCATTTTTGCTGCCTCCTATTTCAACCTCCCCGACCAGGGGATTCCCGCCTTTAATCACATATTGTTCCATTTATCTCTACCTCATTCAAGGGTCATAAATTCAAATCATGAAAGAAAAATTAACAATTCTTTAACAAATATTAACATATCTGTATGCGTTTGTAAACAGAACACACATTCTATTGGGCAAAATATGCTATTTTGACACATATTTCAGAGGATCAACCTTCGTTCCACCCACCAGAATCTCAAAGTGAAGGTGCGGTCCCGTACTGATTCCGGTATTACCGCTCAGGGCAATCTTATCCCCCTGCTTGACCTTATCGCCGACGGATACCAGGATTTTGCTGAGGTGACCGTAGCGGGTCTGCTTGCCGTCCTCATGGTCAATATAGACTACATAACCATAACCGCTTCCCCAACCGGCTTTGGTAACTTTACCGCCGCAGGAAGCGCGAACGGCAGTACCGGTAGGAATTGCCCAGTCGACTCCTTTGTGGTTTGTACTTGCACCCGGCTTCGGTGCCTTTCTGGGTCCGAATTTGGAAGTCAGTCTTCCTCCGGAAATCGGTTTGATATAGGTGGGCGGAATCTTGGTACCCCGCTTCACGATCTTGGGTACTGCTTCCATCACCACTTCTTCTTTCAGGATATCCTTGGATACCATCTTGTCATTGACATATGTCACATCGGCGATGATCTTGCGGAAGCCTGCGGAAGGCTGCTGAATCACCTGACTCTGATTGGTATACCAGGTATCGACCTCGATGTATTGCACCGCTTCGTCGTAGATTTCTTCGTAATAGTTCTGTTCCGTCCTCACAACGGACAGCTCGGGCTCGGGAACCGTGATTACCAGTTCCTGTCCAATCTGCAGAATGCTCTTCTCGTCCGTCAGCGACTCATTCATCTCAATGATCTTATCCATGGGGATATTGACCTTGATGGCGATTTCAGACAAAGTATCCCCCGAGACAACGGTATAGATCTGCGGTACTTCCTGGTCCGCGACGATTGCCGCAACCGCATCCTGTACGGTTGATAATCTGCTCGCGGGCATATAGGATTCGACCACCTCGATCTGCTCCGCGAAGTCAATGGTGAGGATACCTCTCTCATAATCGTCAAAGTCAGGCTCCGCCACTTCCGGCTCCTGATTCATCATCCGGTCCCAGACAAGCGCAATTCCCGCTTTGGATGGAACGGAGGAGGCAACCTGTGTTTCCTCCGAATTCTTTCTCACCGATGCGGCAAGCACACTGAACTCTCTGTCGGGGTCATACTCCAGCGCCACATCGAACTTTCCTTCCGTGTCATACTTATTGACGGCAGTCTGCAGAAGCTCCTTCACTTCGTCCAGCCCGGCCAGATTGACGACATAGTCGTTCAGTTTTACTGCATACGCATGCTGAAGCGTCTCAAGCACGCTGACTGACAGGACGCTCTCCATTCTCTCGGTCACAGCGCTCTCTTCATCAACCTGTCCCCAGAGAACCTCGCGCCCCTCAATGTGCATGTCCACATTCATGAAAGTCAGTCCGGCATTTCTGAGAGCCACCTTGCGACGCGCTTCCCGCAGAAGACGCTGTGCGGTCTCCCTGTCGGCAACGCTTCCCACATACTGTCCGTTGACCTGCACATAGAAGAAGTTGTCGCCTGTCTTCTCGAAACGGACATAACCGGGGACAAGAAACAGGCACACGAAAAGAGTGAGCACTGTAGTTTTAATATATGTAAACCAATATTTTTTATAACTTGTTTTCTTCTTTTTCTTTTCCATATACTTCCCGCGATTACATTAAATTTACGGTCTATTTCTTTTTGACGCTAAACCCGAATGTTCCCAGCTGTTCACCGCATGTCAGATATGCCCCGTGGGAATACACAATGGGCTCGGCCTTTTCCAGATGAAACTTATGCTTTTCATCCATGTATTTCTCGTCGGCATGAACCGCAACGACATCTGCCAGAAACATATCATGAGAGCCCAGCGGAATGATCTCCCGGACCTTACATTCAATATTGACAGGGCTTTGCGCAATCATGGGCGCACGAAGATGCTCGGACGGAATCGCCGTCAGTCCGAGTTCCTTGAACTTATCGACATCACGGCCGCTCTTGACGCCGCAGTAGTCTGTTGCAAAGGTCAGTTCCTTCGTCGTCAGGTTAATCACAAACTCCCCCGTCTCTTTTAAAATAGGGGAAGAATACCTCTCCGGGCGCACCGAGATGCTGACCATGGGCGGATTCGTGCATACCGTGCCCGCCCAGGCAATGGTAATAATATTGGGTCTGCCGTCCTTATCGGCCATGCTGACCATAACGACGGGCAAAGGATATAACATGTTTCCCGGTTTCCACAATTCTTTCGCCATCACAACACCTTCACTCATCCTTAGAAAATGTGCAGAATCTGAAGGGTCTGCAAAACAACCCCTGCAACGGAAACCACAAGTGCCGCAATGGAGATCCCCAGAATCAGTTTCATCTTACCGTCAGACTTCTTCACACTGACAGAGAGCTGTTCCAGCACTTTGTTGTCTTTCTCGGACTGCTCGTTGACCACGGCCTGTACATTTCTGTAAACCTTGACACACTCTCTGTGCACATTCTCATCAATGATGGAATTAATCCGCTCAATACGCTCTTCCAGACGGGCAGCAAACTCCTCAAGCTGGGCCGCATCCTGCTGCATCTCACGGATCTTGGAGATACTCTCCTGTACCAGGCGCTCGATATCTTCCTCGCCGGCCCTGGAGTTCTCCAGTTTTGCAGCACCATCTTCAATCAGACCCCTGAGTCTGGAAAGACATTCATCATATTCTACAATCTGGTTTTTCAATCTGGCAATCTGCTCTGCATCGGCAGCTGAATTCGCGGTAATGATCTCCTGTGCCGCAAGCTTCTCGGCCAGTCTGTCCGTAAACATATCCATATGATTCCCTCCGAAAGATACGCTTATTCAAATACACCTAAAATGCATGGTTAGACTTATTCTATCATTTCTTTCTGCAATTTACAACTTAAAACGACGGCAGTTTTTATTTGTGCAATTTGCACAAATTGTACCATGGCAAATTTTACTTTTTGGTATTATTCACTAGGTATTTACAGTTTGTTCATATTTTGTTCATATTTATTTGTTATCATTTGATTAACACTTAAGAGAGATAGTAAGATATTTTTTTCATAATAGCCCAGGCGTCGCAAGATGTCTGGGCACTCCTCATGTTAGGGGGCAATATCCTTCCCACTCTCAAGCCTCAGACAAAACCACGATCCTTTTGTGTCCGGGATGCCTGCCCGCTCAGCACGATCCCCGGGTACTTCGCCTCGTCCCCCCGCACAGTATACCGGAATATCCACATCACAGCAAAAATTGCGAAAAGCGCCAAAAAGGAGAGCGCCGGTTAAGCGTTCTCCTTCTTTTCTGCTCTTTCTTTGCTGATCTCAATAATCTCCTCGTTCAGGGAAAGCATTCTGGCATCCAGGTCTGATACCATCTTCGCACATTCAATCAACTCACTTTTGATATGTTCCGGGGCGTCTCCCTCAAATTTGTAGTGGATCTTATGTTCCAGGCTCGCCCAGAAATCCATCGCTACGGTACGGATCTGAATCTCCACCTTCGTGTCAATGGTGCGGTCCGAAAGATACACAGGCACCGTGACGATCATATGATAGCTCTTATAACCGCTCGCTTTGGGAAAGGTGATATAATCCTTGATCGCGACAATATTGATATCTCTCTGCTCCGTGATCATCTCCGCGATCCTGTAAATATCGGATGTAAAAGAGCAGATGATCCGTATTCCGGCAATGTCGTTGATGTGCTGCACCATGTTATCGATGGTGGATTCATATCCATGCCGTTTTAACTTCTTCACTATACTCTCGGGCGTCTTAATACGCGCCTTAATATGTTCGATGGGATTGTACTGATGTACATGCTGGAATTCCTCATTCAGGACCTCCATTCTGGTCTCGATCTGTCTGAGCGCTGCGCTGTAAATAAGCGTGACCTCCTTCCAGCTCTCAATCCCATCCCCGTTGTCTACCTTCAGTTCCATTGTAACTCCCTTTCATGTCAGGCTTTTCCCGCCTACATCTATTGTACCATGATATCCGTAAAAAGTAACGGCTTTCACGAAAAATTCATAAACTTTTTACAGCTGTCTGCCGCCAGGCCGGCTCATCAAAATGTTTTGCTTGCAACCGCTGTCAAAAGACAGTAAGATACAAGAAAGCAAAGGAGGTACCCTATGTTTCGTCTGTGGGCAAAAATTTTCAAAAACAATCATATGCTGCAGGACACCTGCATCGTGAATGCGGGTGATGACACGCGCACCCATAAAGTATTTCAGGCCCTGGACGAGGTTTGCCTTCAGTTTGATCTCGGCAAGCCCATCTGGCTGGACAAGACCATTCTGGAATTCAAGCGTCATCGCAAGGCCCGTTTCACACAAGACAATTTTATCGAAGAAATCGACTTCGATTACCTGGAAATTCAGGTCATAGAAGAAGACTAATCCTCATATCCGTTGGGATTGTTCTTCTGCCATCTCCAGGAATCTGCACACATCTCCCTGATGCCGTACTTCGCCTCCCAGCCGAGCTCTTTCTTTGCAAGGCTCGCATCGGCATAGCAGGTTGCAATATCGCCGGGGCGTCTGTCCTTGATTACATAAGGGATCTTGACTCCGTTGGCCTCCTCGAAGTTCTTCACAATATCCAATACACTGTATCCGACGCCGGTTCCGAGATTGTATATCCTGAGGCCGGCTTTTTCTTCTATCTTTTTCAGCGCCCTGACATGACCGATTGCCAGGTCAACCACATGGATGTAGTCTCTGACGCCGGTGCCGTCCGGGGTATCGTAATCATTGCCGAACACACCAAGCTGTTTCAGCTTACCCACAGCGACCTGCGTGATGTAGGGCATGAGATTGTTAGGGATACCGTTGGGGTTCTCTCCCATGGTTCCGCTCGGATGTGCTCCGATCGGGTTAAAGTATCGAAGCAGGATGACATTCCACTCCGGATCAGCCTTCTGGATGTCGGAGAGAATCTGCTCCAACATGGATTTCGTCCAGCCATAGGGGTTCGTACACTGCCCCTTCGGACATTCCTCGGTAATCGGAATGAACGCCGGGTTGCCGTACACGGTTGCGCTGGAGGAGAAAATAATGTTCTTCACTCCATGCTTTCTCATCACATCCACCAGGGTAAGCGTACCGGCGATATTATTCTCATAATACTCCCAGGGCTTTGCTACAGATTCTCCGACTGCCTTCAGTCCCGCAAAATGGATGACTGCATCGATTTTTTCAACAGAGAATATCTTTTCCAGTGCCTCCCTGTCTAAAATATCAGCGCGGTAGAACGGCACTTTTTTACCGGTGATAGCCTCCACTCTCTCCAGCGACTTTTCACTGGAGTTGCTAAGATTATCCAAAACGACCACCTCGTATCCGGCCTGCTGCAGTTCCACTACGGTGTGACTGCCGATGTATCCGGCGCCGCCTGTGACTAAAATTTTCATATCGACCTCTTTTCTGCAGAATATATCTGCATTTTTATACCTTCAGCTCCATCGGCCGCAACAGACCGCTGCCGGCCGAATCCGCTTATAATTCCACGCCGTTTTTCACAAGCAGCGCTCTTGCACTCTCCACGGAATCAACTCCCGTCTTATTCTTGATCGGTGCGAACTCTCTCTCCCGTACGACCTCGTAAGGCAGACAGCTCTGCATCTGGTGAATCATATCCAGCACAAGGCTCTCAAACTTATAGCCGTTGGGAGTCTCCGGCTTCACGGCCTCTCCTGCCTCATTCAGGTAGGGAATCTTCTTCTCTACAATATGCAGAGGAAGACTGTTTTCCACGATATCAATCAGTTCAGGTACACGGAACAGATAGTTTAAAATAACGCCGAAGTAATAAGCCGGATCCCCGTTCTCATCCTTCGCATTCATCAGTTCGTCCGTGAGCTCGTAATACTCGACAATGGAAGGTCTGCCGTCCTCGAGACAAATCACGCCAACCTTCTCATCCGGTGCATTCTTGCGAACCACCTTCGCACCAACCACACAGTTTTTCTGAATGGTTGCACCCACGAAACAGGGGTCGGCGATTCTCTGCAGCACATTGTCCACCGCAAATACATTGAGCCACTCGATTCCCTCCTTCTTTACCAGGTCCAAAAGACCAGCCTTCTGCATGGAGACAAACCAGCCGCCGTTACCGTTCGGAGAGGTGGACAGTTTTCCCTTCTCCTCCAGATAAATCTTACCTTCATAGTCGGTTGCCGCCGCCATCTCCTGCATGAAGAAGTGGACATACTCGGCATTGTAGCCGAAGTAATCATGCTCCTTCAGGAAAGAAACCGTAGCCTCATGGTTCTTGTCGCTGGTCATCACAAACAAATGCACCCAGGCATCAGCCGCGCGAACCACATCCATCAGGTTATTCACCAGGCATTCAAAAATATAAAGTTCACGGGTAATTCCCACATTGTACATACCCTTGGGGTTATCGGAGCCAAGCCGGGTTCCCATCCCGCCCGCAAGCAATACGGCGCCGACTTTGCCGGCCCTGATCGCCTCGATACCGGTCGCGGTGAAGGCCTCCCTGTTCGCTTCGATCTCGGGCAGCTGCATCGCGGCAAGAGGAGTAATCACTCCCTTCTTCGCCAGCTCCTCTCGGTTCTTGCAGCTCGACAGGATACTCATATCCGTCGCCTCGATCTGAGTAAGCAGGCTTTCCTTTTCCTTCTCGCTCAGTTCATCGTAATACTTCAGCACATGTTCCTGACCGTATTGAGCCAGTTTCTCTTTTGCTTGTGCAAGTGTCATCATAATGATTCTGCTCCTTTTCACCTTTGAAATACATGTTATCAGTATAGCAAAACGCGCCTGCTAATTCAAGCAAGCGCGCTCTAAATTAGCAAATACGCCAAAAAGAATTAAGATTCTGTTCATAATTCCAGCCCGGAGAAGAAATCCTCGGTCTGCGACTCATCCCCGACGCTGCTTAAAAGATATGCTTTCATCTCCGGGTATTCCTCCCCGATATCGGCAAGTATAGCCTCCAGATTTTCCTTTGTGACTCCGCCGAGTTCGGCAAAGAACCGATAATAGGCTTTCTCATGTCCGTGTTCCTTCAGGATCACCTGCCACGCTTCGTCCGTATCGCAGCCCTTGGTGTGCGACAGGACAAAGTTCTCCAGTTCTTTTCTGTCTCTCTCTGACAGTCTCTGCGGATGCAACAATCGAAGGAAGGATAGTCTGGCCTTTTTCAACCTGCTTCTTCGCATATAAGCCGCCAGATCAGTGCTTCCGTAATCTTCCTCTCCGCACAGGACCTGTTTGGAGTAGCCGCTCTTATCAGGTGTATGAAGAATGGCCATAAGCCTCGCGTCCCACTTCTCCAGCCATTCCTTCGTTCCCACAGCAGGAAGCTCCAGCAGATAGAAGACATCCATGGAGGTTACCGCCGCAGCCAAAAGCTCCGGCTGAAACCCTTCGGTTTCCAGTGTGATTTTAGAGAGTGCCGTACACTCCAGAAACGCTGCTCGTCCGAAGCGGACCCGTGCACTGCCGAGTACCACTTCCTCCAAGCCGCTGCAGTAGGCAAATGCCCATTCGCCCACCTCCCCGACTGTATCGGGGAGTACAATTCTTCTGATATTTTTCTTACTCAAAAAGGCTTTCTTCCCGATGCCCGCCACCGGAAAACTCTCTATGGTTGCCGGCACAATCACTTCGGACGCCTGTCCGCGGAATTCTTCTATGAAAGCCTCTCCCCGGTGGATCTCATAATACAGCCTTCCATCCGCCAGTTCCAACTCTTTTCTCTGCATCGTTTACTCCAAACCAAGCTTCAGAATTTCTTCGCGGATACCGTCACCGCGCTCGCTCAGCATCATTTCTTCATTGTGCCTTTTGTAATCGGCACTGCCAAACATGGCAATAAATCCGGAAGAATACTGATTTACGGTAAGCTCCGTGACAAGGATCAACATTTCGTTGCCCTCCGCAAAGGCTTCTTCCACGAAGGCAAACAGACAGTGCAGCTGCGCCTTCGTCTGCTCGGTTTCATTCTTCATCTGTGCCACCAAAGATGCGTACTTTTCCTTCACGGACGCATACGCCGACACACCGTCCTTACAGTCTCCGAGGAAAATACCCTTGGCAGCCTCCTCCAGGAAACGATTCACAAGGTTGTGTTTTCTTAAGTCTGTATCGGATAACGAGTTGGCGCTGCGCAGTCCGGCCAACATTTTCCTGCGTTTTTCCAGCAACTGCTTCAGTTCCTCCGCAAACTGCTCGGCTGTTTCTTCCTTTGCCTTCTCTCCAAGCGGCTGCAGCAATTTTCTTAAGTCAGTGATATACGCCGCCTGCTCACAGACACTCTTCATGTCAGCCTGTACCCTGTCAAGCAGCATGCCGAGCAAAGACAGCCTCTCGTCAAACGCTGCCTGCTTTGCTCTCTCAACCGCCTCCGCGGAAGGATTCCCGTTCAAAATCTCCTCGATATGATAATCTCTCTTGTACTTATTATATAAATCATAATAAGCGGTAAACTCCTTTACCACCTTGTCATTTCTAAGGTACTGTCCGACCAGCGTCTCATCGACAGCCAGTCCTGCCTCTTCATACAGGCTCAGTACCTGGGACAGATCCTCCCAGCCGCGCGCCGTCACATAACTTCTGCCCTTGACGGTCATCTCCATGCAGTAAAAGTGTTCCTTTTTCAGGTCAAGGTAACTCAATACAGCATTGTGAAGCTGCCTGTCCGAAGCGTATTCCTTCCAGACTCTGAGGTCAGGTTCCACCTCCAGTATCTTCAGACGGTCCAGGGTCACGACGTCGAATTCCCGCACGGATTTGTTATACTCAGGAGGGTTGCCGGCTGTTACCACCACCCATCCTTCCGGGACTTTATGTCTGCCGAACACCTTATATTGCAAGAATTGCAGCATGGAAGGCGCGAGCGTCTCGGAAACACAGTTGATTTCGTCCAGGAACAAGATACCTTCCTGCATACCGCTGTTTTCCATCGTTTCATATACAGAGGAAATAATCTCACTCATGGTATATTCGGATACACTGTATTTCTCCCCTCCGTAGGTCTTCTCGGTAATAAAGGGAAGTCCCAGCGCGGACTGCCTCGTATGATGCGTCATCGAATAAGACACCAGCGCAATTCCCATCTCCTGTGCTATCTGCTCCATGATGGCCGTCTTGCCGATACCCGGCGCTCCCAGCAGAAAGATCGGTCTCTGTCTCACCACGGGGATACGATACTCTCCGAACTCATTTTTCTTCAGATAAAGCTGTACCGTATTTTTGATATATTCTTTTGCCTGCTTAATGTTCATCCTGTTCCTCCAAAAGATTGCTCTCCAAAACCACCTTCATACTCCAGGGCGGTACGGGCGCACGATTTTCATCCTCATCCAAAAATGCGAAAATGACACTGTAATCCGGCATCCTTTCCGGATAGATACCGTAGCCATCCGTAAAATAGATCAAACCCTTCAGATTCTCAAACTCTCCCTTTCTCTGAAGGTTGTCCACATATTCAAAGACCGGTCTGAAGTCAGTCGCCCCGAAACCGTTCAATTTCCCATACTTCATAAAGGTTTCAAACTCATCGTCACAGGTCACCTTAGTGTCGCTTTGCACTTCACTGTCGCACTGGATGATATGAATATTGACCTTATGGAAAAAGTTTTCACTGCTTTTCAGGATAGAATATGTCTTCTGCAAAAAAGCCCTGACAATCGGTCCCCTGCAGGATGCCGAAGTATCTATCGCTATCACAAACTCGCGTACCTTGTTTACTTCCTTGTATTCCAACGGCTCGACCAGCGGCATATTTCCGTAAGTGCGAAGGCCATAAGAATAATAGATATAGTCAAACTCATCCTCATTGACCTGAATATCCTCACCCATTGTTGTGAAGCTCCTGAGGATACTGCTATAGTCATATTTCTCACGGGTTGCTTCCTGCAGATTCTGCTCCAGTGCTTCCGCCCCGGTTCTGTTCTTCGTAAAAGCCTTCAAATCCGCCCGTACTCGCTCACTGATTTTCTTCCATTGCTCCTGCGTCATCTCCAACTGTTCCGCCGGTTTCCACAGTGCATGATCATCTCGGAAGAAGAGTTTTCTCAGCTCTGCACGAGTGTTTTCCGTCAGTGGATTGAACCGGAAATACCGATAAATCCGTTCCGCTGTCAACGGTCCGATGTCCTCACGCAGAACCTGAAGCTTTCTGACGGCATCTGCGTCCGTCTCAAGCGCAGCAGACTGCAGTCCCATCTCAAGAATCACATTCTCCACAGCAATGTCTGCTGCAAGATCCCAGTTCTCTCCCTCCAGCTTCTCATAGCGGTAACTGTGTGCAAAAATACAATGCAGCAGCATATGCAGACAGGCTCTTACCACTGAGTGCGGCAACTCGCGATAACACTTCAGCACATAGACCGGATCATAGAGAATCGTATCGCCATCGACTGCAAAACAGCCGATATTCTTGCGTTCCCTAATCTTCAGCTTCGACAGTGCAAGGTCAAAAAAACGCAGGTGCATCAGAATATCATCATGCGCCAAAGCCATCACACTTTTTGCCAATGATGTTATTTTTTCTGCATCCTGCGACATATCTTCTCTCCTCGTTCCTGTATTCCCTACTATTTTATCCAAGTATCGAGGAAATGTAAATCAATTTCTCATTTTTAACCATGATTTCTCAGCCTCTTCTATGTGCATATTTTTCCTTCGTCGCCTGTCCCCCTCTGATATGTCGCTCCGACTTATTCACATCCAGAACCTGTCTCGCCTGCTTCGCCAGTGCCGGGTTGATCATCACCAACCGGTCGGTTACATCCTTATGTACGGTTGGTACGATTTAGAATGGTTTCTTTTTGGTCACTTTCGTCCTCATCTGTTCCTTCAATAAGCACTGTTTCGTCTAATCCTAAGTCTCCAATAAGACGCAGATAAATGTCCACGTTGCCATCCTTGTCCACTTCAATTTTTTGAATCAGGCGTTTGAGCTGAGTGTTGGTCATTTCGTGAATATCCGTAATATCTTCCATCTGCTTAAAAGTACTGTTAAGAATCGCCTCCAACTGCTCACCCTTAGTCAGATGATAAGATACCATTTTCAGTTCATTTTCCAATCGCTCGATTTCTTTTCTCATGCCACCGATTTTCTCATTCAGTTCCTCTCTGGAAATCAAATCATCGGTGTACATATCCATATATTTCTCACGTGACTTGCGTAGCTTGTTTAATTCTGCGTTCAGTTCCTTTTCATATTCAATATTCTCATCTTTTGCTTTATACACCCGTTGGAATTCCTTGATTACATGGTCGATTACTTTTTTCTTCTTGCTGAGTACATCCTGGAAGTATTCCTGTAATACCTGAATCAATTCTTCCTCATCCACTGTGATTGCATTCGGACAGCTATCTGCACCTCTACCATTGTGACCGGAGCACACCCAACGCACATAGGTGTTTTTATACTGACGGACAGCTCTCCGGAAGGACCAACCGCAATCCTTGCACTTAATTAATGTTGAAAATAAGTATTTATTGCTTTGACGTTCATGAGTCAGTTTGAAAGAGTCATGACGACCTTTCAAAATCTCCTGTGCCTGTTCAAAAGTTTCATCATCAATAATACGAAGTTCCGGACGAACAGTTACCAACCATTCCGATTCATCCTTTTCTTTTCTCTGACCGGTCAGGAAATCAGTGATTTCTTCTTTGCCGTTAATAATCTTTCCAGTATATATCTCATTGGTCAGAATACGACACACAGAATTCTGACTCCAGTTATTTCCTCTCTTAGTTTTGATGCCACGTTCATTAAGCATATTGGCTATCTTTGCACCACCAAAGCCTTCTTCTGTGTACCACTTATACATCTGACGGATAACACTTGCTTCCTGCTCATTGATGGATAGATTGAAATAGTCACCGATGGTCTTATCATATCCATAAACAATGTTTGGCACTCGACCTTTTTCCGCATTCATCTTCTTGCCAAACTTGATACGCTTAGATGTGTTCGCACTTTCCTCCTGCGCTAATGCACCAAAGATAGTCAACACGAACTCACTGTTACCCATACTTGTCATGTTGGCAGTAAGGAACTGTGTCTCGATACCAAGTGCTTTCAATTTACGGACACTTTGCAATAAATCAACAGTATTTCTGGCAAATCGAGAAATATCCTTTACTACAACCATATCAAATAAGCCCTTCTCAGCATCTGCAAGCATGCGCTGGAATTCCTTACGATTCTTGATTTTAGTTCCGGAAATTCCTTCATCTGCATATAATTTAATAAGGTTGTCCCCTGTACGTTTCGTATATTCCAAGAAAAACTCTTTTTGTGTTTCTAAACTATTGAGCTGGTCTTCTTTATCCGTGGAAACTCTGCAATATGCTGCGATGTTCATAGCGTTTGACCTTTCTGTTATAATCGTTGCGTTCTGTTACGTCTTATATTTTAACGTATGGAATAGAAAAAGGCAAGAGATTTCTCCTGCCTTTCCCTGCTTACAATATTATTTTTCGAAAATCAATGAAAGAACTTTCGGTCTTGCGCCTCTTCCATATTTAAACTTTAGTGCATGACGAATTATTTCTGGTAAATAGTATTTACCATTATCTATTCGTAAATATCCTTCCTGTTTCATAATTTGCTCATCTTTCGTCGACAAGTCAAATGTTCCACTATCAAAAGGCAATACTTTCTTTTCCTCTGGAGCACTATTCAAACGTTCAAAAATAGGTTTTAACGCACCAATCTCTTGCTTTACTTCCTCCATTTTCTCCTCTGAACAGTTCGGTACCGCTTTTCTTATTTCATTCGGCATAATATACCTGTCGTCATAGACTGTTTTTCCCGAATCATTTGTGGCATACTTTAGAAAACGAATGATGTCACGCGCTTGTAATTGTCCATTGAAATCTGACAAGGCTGCCAATATCCATCTCGATGAATTAGCTTCATTAGAATTCGGTTTTCCCAACTTTCTTCCCCATAATTTTATTAGATTACTTTCTATCACTTCTAACGATGCTTGTGCTATTTCGACACTTTCTGTATAAAATCCTGGAATAGCTTGATGAACTAACCATAATGCTAACCTCAATGCCTCTGTTTTCGACCAGTTTAATTCGAAGTTTTTATACAAATTTTCAAACTGCGAATAGTTAACATCTATTGCATTACGCGCAACATCTTGTCTTAAAAACAAAATACATCCTATATTCCTATATTTTGCCCTTAATACGTTTATCGTGTCCCGAGCCAGACCAACAATTGCATTCTTTTCATTTTGATTGATAAGGGTATTCCCAAATATCTCTTCTAGTCCATCAACAAGAAATACTATCCTCTTATTTTCCTTACTTAACATATCCTCCAATTCATCCAATGAATTTACATTTTCCATCCCAGCCAAAAATAATTTTTTCCAAAACTCCTCCCATTCAAAGCTTTCATGCTCCTCTTTCATATATAGTTTTATTTTTCTTTCATTTTCCTGCCATTGTGCAACTTCCAAATTCGAAATAGGGACTGTTCTGTTAACTTCCTCTATTGCGGAATTCAACACAGCACTAATATCACCAGAATTTTTAGATGCAAGCAAAGGAATTATTAACGTCTTGCATATCTCACTACTCGGAGTGGTAGTTTGTATACTATCAGAAAAAGATTCCCAATATTTTTTCTTTAACATCTCCTTATATAGAAAAGTCTTTCCTGAACCCTTTGCCCCATTACTACAGTAGCCGGAACTTCCACCGCATATTTTTTTATTAAGTTTTTTAAAGCATTAGTCATAAGGACACTAAAATCAGCATTTATTTCGGCTACAAGTTGCGTTTCTGCCAATGCATGTATCTTCCTAACACATTCCTCTCTACTTGAAACATTTGGTATTTCAACACTTTTCTCGGCAGAATAATTATTTCGAACTAAAGTTCTTATGTTTTTATAGAATGCTCGTTCTGTTAATACACTCATTATTTGTTGCAGAGAATCTAGGCGTATCAGTTCACTAGCAAATGGCAATTCAGTTATTATGTTATCCATAAAACCTTCTTCATTACTACAATTATATACAGCTTGTAACTGACTTGAAATCTCTGAAATCTCCTCAGCACTTTGTGACATTGTTAAAAAGATTTCTGGCAGGTTTGCGTCTACACTTGCAGTAAGACCTTTATTCAGCTGTGTTAATAATAATTCTGTCCCCTTTATAGACTGATAAGATGTCGACGAAACAATATATTTTTTCACGCGTGGATCGAATAAAAGCGGTGCTGAAAACTCACTGATACCTGCACGTAAATCAACTAAAACCGCAGCAGCCCCTAAGCGTTCTCCCAATTTAGACAAAACTTCTGCCAAAATATATTTTTTGTTATACCCATTTACAATATTTTCCGGGCTCGAATACATATCTAATACTTGTTCATCATATCTATATGTCGGCAACACAAAATGCTCTACCGTTCTTGTTTCTGTATCCATATCAAAAGTTGTATTACCGACCTTTTCCAATACTTGTTCGACAATATTATCTACATTATCACCGCATTGAATTATCTCCAAAAGATCCAAGTAGCTAAAACATTCTTCATCATGTTGTATCATCCACGTAATTCCAGGCGCTTCTATATCCGCATCAACAATTAATAAACTCTTATCTTCTCTTTCTTCTGCCCACGCTTTCGAAAACGCCAACAAAGACAACGTTCTTCCCACACCACCCTTGTATGAATGAAAAACCATTACCGGAACTCCTGGTAGTTCTTGTCCAATATTCTTTATATATGCATTTTCTTGGTACAAAATATTTTTGAACAAAGGAAAAACTTCACGTTTTTTTTCATCTTCCGCCTGTTCGTACACTACCTCAAGAAATTGACCTTTCATATCCAAGTAAATCAAATTATTGTCAATCTTTATTCCAAATAATTCTTGTAATCCAGCCTGAGCTTTAGATATATCAAGCATATCCTTTAAGTAGATTACCATTTCACCTACATACACTTCAATATCAAGTGCCCACTTTTCCCACTTTGCCCGTTCCATTTGAACGAATCTATCTACATCTTTCCAAGTATAAAAAAGCATCTTACATAACCTCCTTTAGCCATTCAGCAAGCTTTATCAACTCTTCTTCATATGCACATTCACTATTATTCATTTCATTTTTTTCTGTGATACCATACCGACACATTTGGTGAAAACTCTCCTCGTTTACATAATCTCCATGATTTGTCTCAATTGCTTTAGGAAAACGAAATGTTCCCGCTTGTCCCAATTCCTTAATAATTTTTGATAAACTATGCGATGTAAGAATTGGCTTTCGTACATCTTTATCATTGCTAATAATCGTTCTTGGATTACTTTCTTTCCATTTATCTAGAAGTTTATACTTAAGGCCGCATTCGACACAGTACACTAGTATAACGTAAAATAATTAGCTAGACCGATTCTGCTTTACCAAAATCGTC
>JAEDDX010000053.1 GCA_016293615.1 Acetatifactor sp. | reverse complement strand
AGAATTGTTAAATGATGAACGCAAAGCCGGCAGAGCGGAAGGCAGAGCGGAGGGCCGAGCTATTGGTCAGGCTGAATTTATCCTGGATATTCTGTCAGAGCACTTTGCGGTACCGGAAGAGCTTCGCACCCGTATTCTGTCCGAAAAGGATCTTGCCACATTGAAGGAATGGCTTAAAATCGCAATCAATGCAGAGTCTCCGGAGCAGTTCTGTAAGGAAAGCAATCTGATTTAGCTTCTTGTCTGCAATTTTCTAGCTGTAATTATTTGTCTGTAATTTTAATCTGTTAAATTTCTATTTTTATTCATTTAGGAATCGCAGGACCATGGAGGCAAGCGATTCCTTCCGGTCGAGTCGACCATCAAATCAAAAAAGAAATTCAGAGGAATCCTGTAAAAACTAATTTTTGCAACGCCAAAATTCGGGTATTTGTCTGCTTAGAGAATATTTTCATGACAATAACTGGTGGGTCGGTGCTGTTGTATTATGCCAAAAAGTGTTATAATATTGGAGAAAATACAGCAAAATAGCAATCTGTTGCGTTCCGTCTCATCGGCGAAAGGCGAATCGAAACAGGTAGCAGAGGGAGGGTTATTTTGAAAGGAATAAGCAGGAACTTATTATGCTTCATCCGAAGTGGTTTGTTGCTCGTGGTCATGGTGTTTGCCATGGCAGTATTACCCGGGTTCGCAACCAGAGCCCAAGCGGCGGAGTATCCGGATTACATGTCCTTCACCGCAGTGGACGGGGATGTGACCATTGGGATGAAGAAATGGAGCACGCCTGATGATTATGTACTGGAATATTCAAAGGACCGGCAGGATTGGAGCTCTGTGACATTGATGGATACCAATGAAAATATTGTCACAATTCCCGACGGAGAGACCTATTATTTCCGGACAGACCGGGTGAGAGATGGGATAGGAAAAGAAGACATAGATTATGGAGACGGGAGTTATACTCCACGATACTGGAATTTTACGATGACAGGAGCAGGAAAGGTAGAAGCAGGCGGAAACATCATGTCGCTGTTGGATCCGACTTGTGAGAAAACATCAATGGGGCAAAATGCCTTTCAGTATTTGTTCTATGCCTGTGATAAACTACTGACATCTCCAAAACTCCTGTCGCAGACTCTGGCCGATTCCTGTTATCGATTTATGTTTGATAGCTGCAGCAGTTTGACAAAAGCACCAAAACTGCCGGCGCAGAATCTGGCAGATGAATGTTATTGGGGTATGTTTGGTCGTTGCAGCAGTCTGACAGAAGCCCCGGAACTGCCGGCGCAGACCTTGACTTCCGGTTGTTATTGCGGTATGTTTTCAGGCTGTAGCAGCTTGGGGAAGGCACCAAAACTCTCGGCACAGATTCTTGCAGATGAATGTTATCGGTTAATGTTTGATAGCTGCAGTAGTCTGACGGAAGC
The DNA here is from genome assembly GCA_016293615.1 of Acetatifactor sp. Lineage (GTDB taxonomy): Bacteria > Bacillota > Clostridia > Lachnospirales > Lachnospiraceae > Acetatifactor. Next base: position 17,111 of record JAEDDX010000053.1, on the reverse strand, counting down.
ATCGGAATTACCGGCGCAGACCTTAGCTGACAATTGTTATTCTGATATGTTTTCCGGATGTAGCAGTTTGACAAAAGCCCCGGAACTGCCGGCGCAGATTCTGGCAGATGAATGTTATATTGGTATGTTTTCCGGTTGCAGCAGCCTGGTAGAGGCACCAAAGCTTCCGGCAGCAACTTTAGCGACATCATGTTATACATTTATGTTTTCCGGTTGTAGCAGTCTGACAGAAGCCCCGGAACTGCCGGTGCAGACCTTGACTCCCGGTTGTTATGGCGGCATGTTTTCAGGCTGCAGAAGCTTGGTGAGGGCACCTAAACTTCCGGCAGCAACTTTAGCCAGTGCATGTTATACATGGATGTTTGCCGACTGCAGTAGTCTGACAGAAGCTCCCGATTTACCGGCAGAAACCCTGTCATATAGCTGTTATTTCAGAATGTTTTCCGGCTGCAGCAGCCTGAAAGAAGCCCCCCGGCTTCCGGCACAGACATTGATGAACGAATGTTATCTTGGTATGTTTTCCGGATGCCCGAAGCTAACGGAAATCTCTGTAGGCTTTACCGGGGTGGAAGCCGGTTACTCAACGAAGGATTGCCTGGAAAACTGGCTGGTAGGCGTATCGGAAACAGGTACCTTGCTCTGCCCGGAAAGCATACTGCAGTATACCAACGAAGAGCTCTGTCTTCCTGCGGGATGGGTAATGAAGGACATGAACGCACCGGAACGGCAGCAAATCAATAGCTTTGTGACCCGCATGTATCAGCAGTGCTTATACAGGGAGCCCGACCAGGCAGGTCTGGAGGGTTGGGCCGGACAGCTGGAAAACGGCAATATGAACGGAGCAGACATCGCCCAGGCCTTTGTATTCAGCAATGAGATGTTAGACAAGAACCTGTCCGACGCAGAGTTTGTGAAGGTTCTGTACCGCTCCATGATGGGACGCGAAGCAGACGAAGCAGGTTTAGCCGGCTGGGTGAGCCAGCTACAGGGCGGTTTTATATCCCGAAGCGAAGTGACCAAGGCCTTTGTGGAGTCCGCAGAGTTTACCGGCATATGTACGGAGTATGGAATCACCAGAGGAGATTTCAAAGCGGTAGGAGACATTGAGCGGTTTGTAACCCGGTTCTATACCATCTGCTTTGGCAGAACGGCGGACCAGAAGGGCCACTGGGGCTGGGTAGTGAATCTGCGGGAGAAGAACTTGAACGGTGCGCAGATTGCGGATGCATTCTTCTTTAGTGACGAATTCGTCGGCAAAAATGTATCTGACGAGGATTATATCGCAACCCTGTACAGAACCATTCTCGGAAGAGAAGCGGATACCGCAGGTCTCGCCGGCTGGGTGGAACAGCTTCAGAATAACCAAATGACCCGCAGAGATATTTTGGCTGCATTCATCGAGTCCACCGAGTTTACCGGCCTCTGCGCAGGCTACGGCATTGAAAGAGGAAGCCTGTAGGCTATGAAGTGAACGGAGACTTGGTGAAGTCTTTGAGAATGACTACATTTATCAGCATCGGCTTTGGTGGCCGGTGCTGTTGTATTATATCGGAAAAGATGTTATAGTATTGGAGAAAATATCATAAAAGAGCAATCTGTTGCCTTCCATATCATCGGCGGAGGCGAATTGAAGCAGGTTGCAGAGGGAGGGTTATTTTGAAAGGAACAAGCAAGAACTTCGTAAGGTTCATCCGAAGTGGATTGTTGCTTATGGCCATGGTGTTTGCCATGGCAGCATTGCCCGGGTTTGCGTCCAGAGCTCAAGCGGCGGGGTATCCGGATTATCTGTCCTTTACCGCGGTGAACGGGGATGTGACCATTGGGATGAAGAAAAATGGTACTCCGGATAATTATGTGCTGGAATATTCCATCGACCGGGAGAATTGGATGACTGTCAAGCTAACGAACACCAAGAAACATATCATCACAATTCTCGACGGACTAACCGTTTATTTTCGGACAGACCGGCAGAGAGATGGGTTGGGAAATGAAATCATTTATGATGAAGATTTGGGATATGATGTTTTCCATTACTGGAACTTCCTCATGACAGGGGAAGGAGAGATAGAGGCAGCCGGAAATGTCATGTCTCTGCTGGACCCAACTTGTGAGAAAAAATCGGTGGGAGAATATGCTTTTATAAACTTGTTTGTTCTTTGCAACAAACTGACAAAAGCACCGGAGTTGCCGGCACGAACCCTGGCAGAGAGGTGTTATGAAGGTATGTTTTTTGGTTGCGACAAACTGACGAAAGCACCAGAGTTGCCAGCGCAAACTTTGGCAATGGGATGTTATCAAAAGATGTTTGTTTGGTGCACCAGCCTGACAAAAGCACCGGAATTGTCGGCGCGAAACATGGCAGAGAGGTGTTATTATGCTATGTTTGAAGGTTGCGGAAGCCTGACGGAAGCGCCGGAGTTGCCAGCGCAGACTTTGGCAGATAGCTGTTATGCATGGATGTTTAATAATTGTGACGGTCTGACGAAAGCACCGTTGTTGCCAGCGCAGACTTTGGCAGATAACTGTTATACATGGATGTTTAATGATTGTGACGGTCTGACGGAAGCGCCGGAATTACCGGCGAAAACTCTGGTATCCGGCTGTTATAACTATATGTTTTCCAGCTGCGAAAAGATTTCTGCAGTGATAGTAGGATTTACCGGGGTGGAAGCCGATTGTTCTTTGAATGACTGTCTATATAACTGGCTGGATGGTGTATCCGAAACCGGTAGATTGTATTGCCCGGAGAGCACACTACAGTACACCAACAAAGAGCTTGGTCTCCCTGAGGGATGGGTGAAGAAGGATGTGAACGCACCGGATCGCCAGAAAATCAACAGCTTTGTGACTCGTATGTACGAGCAGTGCTTATCCAGAGAGCCGGATCAGGCAGGTTTGGATGGCTGGGCCGGACAGTTGGATAACGGCAGCATGAACGGAGCAACCATCGCCCAGGCATTTGTGTTCAGCAATGAGATGTTAGACAAAAACCTGTCGGATGCTGAGTTCGTAAAGGTTTTGTATCGTTCCATGATGGGACGCGAAGCAGATAAAGCAGGTCTTGCCGGCTGGGTGAGCCAGCTAGGGGGCGGCTACATGTCCCGCAGTGAGGTGACAGAGGCCTTTGTTGAGTCTATTGAGTTCACCGCTCTCTGTGAGAGAAACGGTATTCTCCGCGGCGATTATGTTTCAGTGGGAGACATTGAACGATTTGTAACCCGCTTCTACACCATCTGCCTTGGCAGACAGGCGGACCAGAAGGGCCATTGGGGCTGGGTAGTGAATCTGCGGGATCAGAATATGAACGGTGCCCAGATTGCAGAGGCATTCTTCTTCAGTGAAGAGTTCGTCGGCAAAAATGTATCCGACGAAGCTTACGTAGATTTGTTATATCGCACCATTATGGGAAGAGAACCCGATGAAGCAGGAAAGAGCGGTTGGGTGAATGAGCTGAAGAAGGGATATATCACTCGTAAGGATATGTTAAAAGCGTTTATAGAGTCCAACGAATTTGCCAGACTCTGCGCAGGCTACGGCATTGAGAGAGGAAGCCTGTAGGCTATCAGGGATGCTTCTTTAGCGTAATTGCGGCACCGGGAGTCTGACACATGTTGGAGCGGGATGATTAGAATCGGTCAAGGGGATTGGCGGAAGCATTTGTCTGCCCGGAAGAATGATAGAATGGGAAGGAAAGAGTAAAGGATGAGGGTGATGTTTCAAAATCGTAAGGCGCAGCGGTTTATCAGGTGGATGTGTTTTGTGGGTGTGATTTTTTGCAGTGCGGGGATGTTTGCCCAACACTCTCTTAAGGCAACTGCCGCAACCACAACCTATAATGTCTGGGTGGACGGCATCCAGGTGACATCTGCCAATGCAAAAGATATTACCGGAAAAGGAACCGCAGTATATGATGCGACGGATAATAAGATTAAGCTCTCCAATTACAACGGTGGAGCAATTAAGTCTGAGAGTGATTTGAAAATCTACATTTTCCCCGATACGACGAGTACCATAACATCACCGGATTCCGTCGGGATAGAGGTTACGAACGGTAAACTGGTGCTGGACGGAGAAGGTAATCTGAAGATTACAGCCAAGAAGAACGCGGGAATAAAAACCTACGGCGAATGCGGTTTGTGGGGCGATGTAAATGTCACCATAGATGCAAAGGCCGGGATGACGTCAACCAACGGAGATGTAGTGATATGGAACTATGATTGCAAGACTAATATTAAGGCAACCGGACTGCATGGGCTTCGGGCGAACAACGGAAATGTGAAAATCGTGAACCAGGGCGAATTGACCATCTTGGCATATAATAAGGGCATCTACGCGCCAAACGGCAAAGTTACATTCTGGGGAAAAGGAGACACTCTGATCCGGGCCTCGGAATCAAACGCGATTCATTGTAACCAGGATGTGGTAATGAGTAACAGTAAACAGAACAGGATTACCATTCAGTCCGAAAAACTGGATGCTGTGAAGATTACAGGCGTCGGGAATCATCTGAAGCTCTATGGGAAAGCCGCTCCCGTTACGATTACCGCACCGGAGGGAAGAAAGGCAATCATAACGCATGCGGACACAGAATTTCCCGTGGAGATCATAGATACAGAGTATTATGACAAAAACTCGGGCGATCCGCAAAGCAATCAGGTAATCTATGATCATATAGAGAATTATGATCTGGTCGTAAACGGCGTGGAAGTGAATATTCTGAACAAGGATAATATCCTTGGGGATGGTACGGCTGTTTTTCATTCCGAAACGAAAACCCTGGTTCTGAACGGTTACAATGCCGGAGCGATTACTTCCGACAGGAGTTTTCATATTCTGTTGGCGGACGGCTCCGAAAATACTATCACGGCTACAGGTGATAAGGAAGATGCGATACACTGCGATGGAGGTCTTAGCTTAACAGGCAGCGGAAATCTAACCTGTCATTCTTCGACAGCGAGAGGTATCTATGCCTTCTCCGAATTGAATATTAAGGATATCGGAAAGCTTGATATTACTTCGGAATATGTCGGACTGGAATGCCAGTACAAGATGGATATATCCGGGCAAGGTGATATCAAAATCAAATCGACCGACGGCAGCGGTATATGGTCCTTTGGTGACGGAGTTTTTATATCCGGCACAGGCACCGTTGATCTTGATTGTAAGGGGGGCGGTATTTACGCCGCAAATTTTGCCAAAGTGGAGGTAACAGGGAAGAGAAATCTGATCATTCATACGGAGGGTTACGCTTTGCATGTTCCCTCCAATGAAGAGAGCACTTATTTGAATACAAGCGGGAAAATAGAGATAGAGGCAGAGACTGGAATCCTTGCGGGAAAGGAGTTTACTCTGGAAGGAACCGGAGATATCAGGATTGTTGCGAAAAAGAACGGTATCTTTTCCTACAAAGATATTATTATTAAGGGCAGCGGTAAATTGGAAATCATCGCAGATCAGGAAAGTATAGATAGTATGGAAAATGTCCTTATCGGCGGATCGCGTGAAATCATTGCAAGATCCGATGCCTGGAGCGCGATCATAGCCGGTTCGGATGTTGTGATTACGGAGAATGCGAAGGTATCAGCGGTTTCCAAAAGCTTATACGGCGTGAAGTTAAGAGGTGCAGCAGGTAAACTGTACTTAAACGGCAATGGTTCTCCCATCTTTTTGGCGAGTGAATCAGCAAGACGATCTGCCGTATATAATGCTGAGACAAAGGCAGCGGAGGTTGCAGGTACGAACCTGTTCTTTTATAATAAAATCACCGGGGCGCCGGATAGCAATACTGTTTGCTTTGAACATGATGAATCACTGGTAGCCATTCAGCAGTTTGTTACCGGAATGTATATCCAATGCCTGGGGCGCGAACCGGATATCATGGGTCTAAACGGCTGGGTATCTCAGCTGAGTAACCGGCTGATGAACGGAGCTCAACTCGCGGAGCAGTTTGTGTTCAGCAATGAGATGCTAGATAAAAATCTGTCGGATGCTGAGTTCGTGAAGGTTTTGTATCGTTCCATGATGGGACGCGAAGCAGACGAAGCAGGCCTAAATGGCTGGGTGAGCCAGCTGCAGGGCGGTTTTATATCCCGCAGTGAAGTGACCAAGGCATTTGTGGAGTCCGCAGAGTTTTCCGACATCTGTACGGAGTACGGAATTACCAGAGGCGATTTTGCGGCAGTAGGAGACATTGAGCGGTTTGTAACCCGCTTCTATACCATCTGTCTTGGCAGACCGGCGGACCAGAAGGGCCACTGGGGCTGGGTAAAGCAGCTGCAGCAGAAGAATCTGAATGGAGCGCAGATCGCAGAGGCATTCTTCTTCAGTGATGAGTTCGTGAATAAAAATGTATCTGACGAGGTTTATATCGCGACCCTGTACCGAACCATTCTCGGAAGAGAAGCGGATGCAGCAGGTCTGGCCGGCTGGGTGGGACAGCTTCAAAGCAGCCAAATGACTCGCAGAGATATTTTGGGTGCATTTATTGAGTCCACCGAGTTTACCGGACTCTGCGCAGGCTACGGCATTGAGAGAGGCAGCCTGTAGGCTGTAATTCATAGGATTTTTCGCAGCATCGGCCAAAAGGCCGGTGCTGTTGTATTATTCCCCAAAAAGTGTTATAGTATTGGAGAAAATATCACAAAAGAGCAATCTGCGGCCTTCCATATCATCGGCGGAAGCGAATCGGAACAGGTTGCAGAGGGAGGGTTATTTTGAAAGGAACAAGCAAGAACTTCGTAAGCTTCATCCGAAGTGGATTGTTGCTTATGGCCATGGTGTTTGCCATGGCAGCATTGCCCGGGTTCTCGACTAAAGCCCAGGCGGCGGAGTATCCGGACTATCTGTCCTTCACTGCTGTAGACGGGGATGTAACCATCGGGATGAATAAAAACGGCACTCCGGATGATTATGTTCTGGAGTACTCAAAAAACTGCCTGGCATGGACTAGTGTGACATTGACAGATACCACTGAAGATATCGTCACAATTCCCGACGGAGAGACCTATTATTTCCGGACAGATCGGGAGAGAGAGGGTTTTGCGAAAAATAGATATTTTTACTGGAAATTCCTTATGACAGGGGAAGGAAAGGTGGAGGCAGGTGGAAATATCATGTCACTACTGGATCCAACCTGTAAGAAAACATCGGTAGGAAAATATGCTTTTTATAATTTGTTCCACTGGTGTGATAAATTAATGACAGCCCCCAAGTTACCAGCACAAACCCTGGCAGATTACTGTTATTATGGTATGTTTTATACTTGTACAAGTTTGACGGAGGCGCCGGAGTTACCGGTGCAAACCTTAGCAGACCATTGTTATTCGTCTATGTTTTCTGGTTGTGTCAGTCTGACTAAGGCCCCAGAGTTACCGGCGCAAACCCTAGCAAATAACTGTTATGATAGTATGTTTTATAGTTGTAGCAGTCTGACGGAAGCTCCGGATTTACCGGCGCAAACATTAGCTGGTTACTGTTATAGAGAAATGTTTACGTTCTGTAGCAGTCTGACTAGGGCCCCAGAGTTACCGGCGCAAACCCTAGCAAATAACTGTTATGATAGTATGTTTTATAGTTGTAGCAGTCTGACTAAGGCTCCGGAGTTACCGGCGCAAACCCTAGCAAATAACTGTTATCGGAGAATGTTTACTTGTTGTAGCAGTCTGACTAAGGCTCCGGAGTTACCGGCGCAAACCCTGAAACAGCAGTGCTATGGTAGTATGTTTTCTAGTTGTAGAAGTCTGACTAAGGCTCCGGAGTTACCGGCGCAAACCCTAGCAAATAACTGTTATGATAGTATGTTTTCTGGTTGCAGCAGTCTGACTAAGGCTCCGGAGTTACCAGCGCAAACCCTAGCAAATAACTGTTATGATAGTATGTTTTCTGGTTGTAGCAGTCTGACGGAAGCACCGGAGTTACCGGCGAAGACTCTGGCATCTTCCTGTTATAGTGGCATGTTTTCCGGATGTAACGAGCTTTCCTCAGTCACCGTAGGTTTTACTGAGGCGGAAACTTCTCTGGATGATTACCTTAAAAACTGGCTGAAAGGCGTATCGAAAACCGGTACCTTGGTCTGCCCAGAAAGTTTACTGCAGTACACCAATGAAGAACTCGGTCTCCCTGCGGGCTGGGTGAAGAAGGATGTGAAGGAGCAGATTCGCCAGAAAATCAACAGCTTTGTCACCCGCATGTATCAGCAGTGCTTATCCAGAAACCCGGACGAGGCAGGTCTTGCAGGATGGGTAGAACAGCTCATGACCGGCCAGATGAATGGTGCGCAGATTGCGGAAGCTTTTGTATTCAGCAATGAGATGTTAGACAAAAACCTGTCGGATGCTGAGTTTTTGAAGGTTTTGTATCGTTCCATGATGGGACGCGAAGCAGACGAAGCAGGCTTAAAGGGCTGGGTGAGCCAGCTGCAGGGCGGCTATCTGTCCCGAAGTGAAGTGACCGAGGCCTTTGTGGAGTCCACAGAGTTTACCGGCATCTGTACGGAATATGGAATTACCCGAGGAGATTTCGAAGCGGTAGGTCCCATTGAGCGGTTTGTAACCCGCTTCTATACCATCTGTCTTGGCAGACCGGCGGACCAGAAGGGCCATTGGGGTTGGGTAAAGCAGCTGCAGCAGAAGAATCTGAATGGTGCGCAGATCGCGGAAGCATTCTTCTTCAGTGATGAGTTCATCGGTAAAAACGTATCCGACGAAGCTTACGTAGATTTGTTATATCGCACCATTATGGGAAGAGAACCCGATGAAGCAGGAAAGAGCGGTTGGGTGAATGAGCTGAAGAAGGGATATATCACTCGTAAGGATATGTTAAAAGCGTTTATCGAATCCACAGAATTTACCAGACTCTGCGCAGCCTACGGCATTGAGAGAGGAAGCCTGTGATCAGAGAAGCTTCTTTTGTCACAGGGAGTGTCCCGGTGTCATGCACATCAGGGACGCTTCTTAAGCGTAATCACGGCACCGGCCCTTAGGGACCGGTGCTGTTGTATTTGACAAAAAAGCACTCACTGTTAAAGGACGAACACAAGGCCGGCAGAGCAGAAGGCAGAGCAATTGGCCAGGCTGAATTTATCCTGGATATTCTGTCAGAGCACTTTGCAGTACCGGAAGAGCTTCGCACCCGTATTCTGTCCGAAAAGTATTCGGATACCTTGAAGGAATGGCACAGAACTGCAATAAAATCAGAGTCTCTGGAGCAGTTCTGTAGGGAAAGCAATCGGATGTAGCTTCGTTCAGGCAGGCGGTTCCTTCCGGTCGTGTCGACCGTCAAATCAAAACATTAAAAAAATTCAGAGGAATTCTGTAAGAATACTTTTGTATCGCTTATCATCCGGTTTTTGTCGGTTGAGAGGAATCTTAAAATTTTCAGAACGGATGTCCGCTGACAAAGTGCTTGCATTTTCAAATGATGTATGCTAAAATGTCACATTGTCAGGGCATTGGCCTTATGATATGGATGGATTCCCGAGTGGCCAAAGGGGACAGACTGTAAATCTGCTGCAAATTGCTTCGGTGGTTCGAATCCACCTCCATCCATTTGCACGTTGCAAGGAAGCACAGCTTCCGAGTGGACACGCGCATTTGGTTAATTGCGTCTTGCCGGCATGGCGGAATAGGCAGACGCAAGGGACTTAAAATCCCTCGGTGGCAACATCGTGCCGGTTCAAGTCCGGCTGCCGGCAGTACCTCAAGTCCTTCATAATAAGGAGTTGAGGTATTTTTTTGCCCGTTGGAAACGGTATATTGGGTACAAAACGTGTCTGCGGTGGTTTTTATGGATTCTTAAGGTATTTTCTGCTTCCAATCGTTGACAGTCATTTTGACAGAGCATAAAATAAAAGCGTGACAGTAATAATGATATTAGTAAAAACTATGCCCGGGCGTCGGAGTGCGCTGCTGTGGCAGAAGGGACGGATGACATGGTAAAGCATGTGATTTTATGGACATTGAAGGATGAGTTAAACGCCGGGGAGAAGGCTGCCGTGAAGGCAGGCATCAAGGAAGGACTTGAGGGCCTTATGGGTAAGATCCCCGGTTTGACCGAGATTCATGTATATACGGAAGGGCTGGCAAGCTCTAACGCTGATTTAATGCTGGATTCCACCTTTACGGACGAAGAAGCTTTGAAGGGATATGCCGTTCATCCCGAGCATGTTGCTGTAGCGAACGGCAAGGTTCGCCCTTACACCGCAGTCCGCAGTTGCTTTGACTTTGAACAGTAGGGTTAGTTGATACGAAGGATGATGGAGAAATGTTGATGTGGTTTATTTATGCCGGGATTCTGGTATATATGGAGCTGGTGTTTCATATCGGGTCTTTTGGACCAACCGGCGGCAATCCTGTCTTTTTGCTGGGACTGATTTCTCTGATTGCGGCGGTGCAGGCGTTTATCAGCGGCAGTGTTTCCAAAAAAGCAGAAAAAATAGCCGTGGGTGTGATGCTCGGGGCAGAGTATGTCCTGTTTTTGGCACAGACCGTATATTATCATATTTTTGCCCAACCGCTTCTGCTGACGGCGGCAGCGCTCGGAGGAGCGGACGCGCTCACCAATTACTGGAGAGATGCCCTGCTGGGCCTCTGGCAGGTGACGCCGATTCATCTGATGCTTCTTCTGCCTCTGGTGCTGATAATCGTGCTGCGAAAGAAGAAAATCTTAAGGCGGGTGGTGCTTCGGCAGATTCAAAAGCTCCGTCTGGTGCTTGTCATGGTCGTTTCCCTCGCGTTCTGCATCTGCTGCATTATGATCGGCAACACTGTGGAAGCGGAGTTTGCGCAGGATTATTCGGAATATTATGATCCGCTGACGGTCATGGAAAACATGGGCGTGCTGACTGTGGCACAGAGGGATGTATTCTATGTGGCACAGAGTCTGATCGACAAGATCGAGTTCGGAGGCGGGGATGCCCAGCCTTCCAACCCCGAATCGTCCGCGGGAATCCCGGAGATTCCGACACCTTCTTCCGACGGACTGTCCTCCGGCAATCTCGAGGGAGGGGAAGAACCTTCCGAGGAACACAGTCAGGGCTCGGAGGAAAACAACGAGAATCCGGAGCCTGTTTTGGATACTTCTCCCTATCGTTGGAACATTGATGCAGAAAAACTGACATCTTTGTCACAAGGATCCAAGGAGAAAAAATGGCTTGCGGATTATATCAACGGACTGGCTTCCACCAACCGCAACGAGTACACCGGGATGTTTGAGGGCTATAACCTGATTTTCCTGACCGCGGAAGGATTCTCGACCTACGCCATCCGGGAAGATCTCACCCCGACTCTGTATAAGATGGTGAATTCTTCGTTTGTATTTCCGAATTACTATGTGCCCATCTGGTCGACCAGCACCAGTGACGGTGAGTATGTGAACTGCAGCGGACTGATTCCGGACGGACAGTTCAGTATGCGCAAGAGTGCGGATATCAACATGGCATATACCCTGCCTAGGTTTTTCGCACAGCAGGGCGTCTACTCCTGGGCGTTTCACAACAACTCTCTGTCCTACTATGACAGACACAGAACGCACCCGAATCTGGGCTATGATTTCAATGCCATCAAACTGGGAAATCTTTCCGAGGCAGAGTGGGGCAGTCATATTTTCGAGGTGGAGCATCCCAATGCATGGCCGGCTTCCGACTATGAGATGATGTTGAGTACGGTTCCCAAGTATGTGAATGAGGACCGCTTCCATGTGTATTACATGACTGTTTCCGGACATATGAACTACAACTTTGCCGGCAACCGTATGTCCTCCTGGAATAAGGATGCAGTGGCAGGACTGGATATGTCTGAGAACGCGCGGGCTTATATCGCTTGCAATATTGAGCTGGACAAAGCGATGCAGTCTCTGCTGGAACAGCTTGAGGCGGCAGGTAAGCTGGAGAATACCGTCATCTGCTTAAGTGCGGACCACTATCCGTACGGCATGAGCGAGGAGCAGTATGAGGAGCTGGCAGGCAAAGACCTTTCTCAGGGGATGGATCTGTACCGAAACAGTCTGATTCTGTGGAATGCGGCGATGGAGGAGCCGGTGGTTGTGGATAAAGCATGCTGCTCGGTAGATCTTGTGCCGACACTTTTGAATCTGTTTGGTTTTCATTATGATTCCAGGATGTACGCCGGAAGGGATATCTTCTCCACGGAAGAGGGACTCGTCATCTTCAAGGACAAGAGCTTCGTGTCGGATACGGTCTGCTACAACAAGAAGACGAAGGAGACCATCTGGCTGAAGGACCTGACGGAGGAGGAAAAGGATGCATACCTCTCCGCGAAAAAGCAGGATGTAACGAACCGTTACCTCTTCAGCGCCTATATCTTAAGGAACAACTACTATGATATTGTCGCGCAGTCGCTGGTACCGTAACATGGAGAAAGCAATGCCAGGAGATCGCCCGGGTTGATAGCCCGGACGGTCTCTTTTACTTTGCTTTTGTGATAAGATATGGTATAGTAATAGATAAGTATTTGTAGCCAAAGGTGATTGTTATGGGAAAGAAGATGATCTGTACCAGCTGTGGTGCGGAATTTGACGAGGAGCTTGCCGGGTGTCCGTACTGTGGCTCCGCAAACCTCAAGGGTGAAGAAAATGAATATTTGAAAAAGCTGGAGGGTGTCCGGGAGGATATGGAAGGTCTCAGTGATGATTCCATGGACGAACTGAAGGCTGAAATGAAGAAGCAGGGACGCAGACTGGGCCGCCTGTTTCTTGTGATGGGGATTGTTGTTCTGGTCATTGTCGGCATCTTTCTTCTAAGTAAGAGGCCGGATAAGACAGACTACCGCGACATCTATGCCTGGAAACAGGAGTATTTCCCTAAGCTGGATGCGTTGTATGAGGCCGGTAAGACGGATGAGCTTCTGCTTCTCTATGATGAGATTCTGACGCAGGAGAATTCCGCCATTTATGACTGGTCGCATATCAATTTCTTAAGTGCTTTGATTGCCTGCAGATCGGTGGATGAGTATCTGGCACTGGAAGCCTCAGAGGGGTTGAATGATTTCTTTATGACGGATCTGTTCCAGCAGCAATGGCGGCTGAAGGGAATTTTCCTGAGAAAGAGTGAGTTTACGGAAACAGAATTTGAACTGCTGCTTCCTTACCTTGAGCGGTCGGAGGCTGATTTCGCGGTAAGGTGGCAGATGAGCGCCGAGGATTATGAGAGGTTCGAAAAGGCTCTGAAGGAGAATTACGCCCAGAGTGTACCCTGGAACATGTCTTCGGAGTATGTCAAGAAGTACTTAAAGGAGGGAAAATAGATGAAGTGTGAGTATTGCGGCGGTGATATCGCGCTGGAGGATGTATTTTGCAAGCATTGCGGAAGAACCAATACATTCGGTCAACAGCACCGCGAGGACATGGAGAAGTACCGGGGAGAGTTCGAGGAAACGAAGACATTAGTGAAGAAAAAAACGGCGCTGTATTCCCGGACGGTAGTCCGCGTGGTCGTTCTTTCCGTCCTCATCGTGGCTTCCCTGCTGATGTTCTTTACAGGAGTCAATGCTTATAAGATCGTCAGATCCTATCACAGAAGTGAAGCGAACCGAAAGTATGACGAGTACAGCAAAGTGTTGGATCAGTATCTGGAGGAGGGCGAATACCACAAATTTAAGAGCTTTATCGAATACAAGGATATCAGTTTTTATGACAGCCCCTATGAAAACAGATACCGCAATGTGAAAATGATGATAGACTTTTATACCAATGTATATGATTATCTGGTGAAGTTTTCAATCAATGCGGAACAAACTGCGAGACAGGCAGAATATGTGAATGATGCCCTGGATTATTTCTACAACAGATGCATTTACTCGGAGGACGACTCTCTTTACAACGATATCACGGATGAAGAGAAAGCGCTGGCAGACAGGCTGGTCGCGAATATCGAATGTATGCTGCAGCAGTTTGCCGGCTTTACGAAAGAGGAAGCCGCTGCGGCTCCCATGATGGAAAAGTTTGAGAGAGGCATGCTGTTGGAGCAGAAGAGAAAGGAGATGGCGCAGAATGAGGCAGAATAAAAACCAGACATTTGGCTCCATCGGAAGGAGGCTTTCGCAGGATAAGAAGAGCAAGGGCCTGTTTTTGCTGGACATCGCCATTGCAGTCATGAGTGTTGTGACAGTGCTGTGTCTGATTGCGATGGTACTGTTTTTCCTCGAGGAGAAGGACTACAGCTATGAGAATTATTCCTTCCAGAGTGCTGTTATGAGACAGGACTACGGCAGCGTGATGGAGATGGCCGGTACAAATCGCTGCGGCGATATCCATGTGGGAGATGCCGAGTACGAGGAATACTACGCGGTAGGGGATTACTTCGAGGCCGCACTGTACGAGAAGATATATACGCAGCAGGGCGAGCAGGAGCTTGCTGCAGAGTGGGCGAAAAAGAAGGAATCCGCAGCTTCGAGATTGTATGTCATGAGTCCCGAAAAGGAGAAAATTGACAGTATATTGGAAAAATAAGGAAGATTTTGTCCGATTCCGGTATTTTCTTTCTTAAGAATGGATGAATCAAATGGACAAATCAGCCCTTTCGCGCTAAAATAGAAGAAAATAATGTTTGAAAGGATCTGCAAATGAAAAAGAAGTTTATTTCGGTATTAATGCTGGCACTTACGATGGGACTTCTCGGCGGCTGCAGCGATGCAGGAGAGATTACTGCACCGGTCACCACCCTGAGTCCGAAACCGATTATCATTGAAGAGGAATCCTCATCCGACAGTAAGCAGGAGTCAGTTTCCGAATCCAATGCTCCCGAAGAGGAGGAAGAGATCGGCTCTTTTAAGAAAAACGGAGAGAACCATCCCATCGGTACCAGAGAGGTTGTTGACGGTAAGATGCAGAGCTGGCTGACCGGCGAATGGAAGGATGCTGAGGTTGCCAAGAGAAGAAACATGGCGGTTATGATCAATAACATTCAGGTTTCTCTTCCCCAGTATGGCATCTCCAAGGCAAGCATCATCTATGAGGCACCTGTAGAAGGCCGTATCACCAGACTGATGGGTCTGTTTGAGGACTATGACGATCTGGACCATATCGGTTCCGTCCGAAGCAGTCGTGACTACTACATCTACGAGGCAATGGCCTATGATTCCATCTACTGTAACTGGGGTCTTGCGAGACCTTGGGTAGAGGAGCTGATCAACTCTGACCGTATCGACAATGTCAGCCAGGCACTGGCAGGTATCTATAACGGAGCGCCGGAGGCGTTTGACAGAATCTCCAGACCCGGCGTGGGTATCGAGCACACCGGCTATATGTTCATTGACGGTTATAAGAAGGCTGTAGATCGTCTGGGCTATGAGAAAGAGTACAGAAAAACCTTCACAAAGGCATTTGAGTTTGCGGATGACGGATACCTTGCAACTTACGAGGATTATCCTGACGCTGTGAAGGTATATCCCGGCGGAACCCAGAGCAATGCCGGCGGATACGGTAAGCACAATCCCTGCTTTGCCTACAATGAAGAGGACAGACTCTACTATCGTACACAGTACGGTCAGAAGCAGGTGGATGAGATGAACGGTGAGCAGCTCGCAGTGACCAATGTTATCTTCAAGGTCTGCCATGGTGAGGAGAGACTTCCAAACGATCCCAACTATGACTACCTCGCATTCGGCGTTCACGGAACGGGAGATGCTTACATCTTTACCAACGGTAAAGTAATCAAAGGAACCTGGAAGAGAGAATCAGACAATGCCCCGAACCTGTTCTACGACAAGAACGGTGACGAAATCGTTCTGAATCAGGGCAAGACCTGGATTTGCTGTATTTGGGATAGCTATGCGCAGTATATGTCTTGGGAATAAGAAGAGAATAAGCTTTGCTGTCATGATAGCCGTAGTGCTCCTGCTGAATCTTTTGGCATGGAGCAGTACGGCTTTTTGCGATTGGTATATCCGGTGGATTTTTCCGATATGGGTCAATACATACGGCCGTCTGACGGGACTGTTCCCGTTCTCTGTCGGAGAATGGCTGATTGTCGCAGGCGTTGTTCTGGTGGGCGCTGCCCTGATTCTCGGGGGCGTCTTTGCGGTATCGGCGCTTGTGTCTGCATGTATCAGGAGGAAACTGCCCAAGCCTTTCCTGCGCCTTGTGAAGGGCTTCTATGGATTCCTGGCGTGGGTGGTTGGAATCGTCTGCCTGATTATGACCTTGAACTGTACCATTTTGTATCATGCATCCACTTTCTCGACGGTCTATTTCGGCGAGGACAGCGAAGCGTATTCGGAGGAGGACCTGTTTCGTGTCTACAATATGGTGGCGGAAGAGTGTAACCGGCTTTCCATGCTTGTGGAGCGGGATGAGCGGGGAAGGATCGTGTATGACTGCAATCCCGGCGAGGAAGCAAAGAACATGATGAAAAAGCTGGGTGAGACCTATCCGCAGCTGGATGGCTGGTATCCGGACCCCAAGCCCATGTTTTTCTCGGATTTTATGTGCCAGCAATATATGAAGGGGTACTATTTCCCTTTTTCCATGGAGGCTAATATCAATTTTGTGATGCATCCGCTGAACCGGCCGGCGACGATGTGCCATGAGCTGGCGCACCTGAGAGGCTATATTTACGAGGATGAGGCGAATTTTATTGCTTATCTGGCATGCATTCAGTCGGAGGATCTGTATGTCAGGTATTCAGGGTATCTGAGCGTGCTGGTGTATCTGAACAATGATGTCGTGAAAGTCTGGATTCAGAATCCTGAATTGTATGAACGTACCGCTGCCAAAATTGAGCCCTGTGAGATCCTGCCTCAGGTCTGGCAGGATAAAGTGTTTGTCACGGAGGAAGAATGGGACCGTATCAACGGCAAGGCGATCATCGATACCGAAATCGTGGACAAGGCAGCGGAAACCTTTGTGGAGACGAATCTGAAGCTCAACGGTGTTTCTGACGGCAAGATCAGTTACAGCAGAGTGGTGAAACTGCTGCTGCAGTATTATTGCGGTGAAGGAACGGGATTGGAGTAAGTTGTGAAAAAAATTGAAAAAAGGGGTTGACTTTTACTAAAATACAATGTAAAATAACCAATGTTGTGACGCAAAGGATTTACGTTACGGGCCCAGATAGCTCAGTTGGTAGAGCAGAGGACTGAAAATCCTCGTGTCACTGG
>JAEDDX010000119.1 GCA_016293615.1 Acetatifactor sp. | reverse complement strand
CCCAAAATGCCGCTATCCTGGCACCGATCTTAGTTCGTCGAGAAGAAGATAAAAAATACGACTTTCTGCAGTATATGCATGAGAACTGGAATAAAGATTGAAAAAAAGAACCTTTCTTTTCGCCTGCTTTATGGCTTATATTGTGTTGAAAGATACAACCATGGATGAAGATACCGTCAAACAGAGTATTTCTGATATGTGCCAGAACGAATTGAAAGATTATGAGGTTCCAAAATATTATCGATATGTAGATTCATTGCCGTACACACAAAACAGCAAGTACGACTTCAGACTACTTGAGAAGATGGGGAAAGATTTCATTTCGCAGGAGGGTTCAAAATGAAGGGAGAAACGATCAATCCCTCAAGCAAATCATTATTCTGGAAAATGCTTAAATCGGAAATGATCCAAAGATCCTTCAATCGTACTGCAGTATGGAACTTACCCAAACGGAACTGGTTACTGCGAAGGTGGTTGGGATCAATCGACGGTAATCCATATTTGGTTCAAATCCCGTTTCATGTCAGCCTTGGATGCAACATTCATGTGGGCAAGAATTTTTTTGCAAACTGCAACTGTGTTTTGATGGATTATGCACCCATTACCATAGGTGATAATGTTTTGCTTGCACCAAATGTTACAATCACTACGGTGAACCATTCCCTTGACCCGGATCAGCGTCGAGTATTTGACACCAAAGACAGTTTTCATCCCGAAAAGAAGGGCAATTGGGATATTATTGCCCCTGTAACTATCGGGGATGATGTGTGGATTGGTGCTGGCTCTATTATTCTTCCTGCTGTCACAATTGGTTCCAGTTCCACTATTGGCGCAGGTAGTGTTGTAACACATGATATTCCGCCTAACGTGTTGGCATTTGGCTCTCCGTGCGAGGTTGTGAGGGAAATCACAGCGGAGGATAGATTGGAGGGTAAGAAGCATGGCCTCGCTATTAGAAAATATTAATTCCAATCCTGTAGATTGGATAATGGCTATAATTTCACTAATCAGCGCTATTGTATCTGTCATAGCATGTGTTTTCAGCCACCATTATACAGCAGTCTAAAAAGCAGTATACAGATAGCCAAAAATTGGCAATAAGACCAGAAATACAGGTGAAACGAATACCTTTCACAGCAAAAACAAACGGTGTTGACCGTGTTGCTATCTATGAAAACCATCCTATGCACATCGAACCACTCAAGGTTGACATCTGCTTTGAAGTTACAAATGTTGGCAAAGACACTGCTAAAAACATCTCGTACAGATGGACTCACGCAGAAAAGCATAGTCTACAGCACATAAGCTCTTTGCCAGTAAAGGATAAACGAGTAATATGTGTCCGCTTTGAAGCAAATCCTTATGCACGTAATCTCACTGTTCCCACGATAATTATTCGATTTACGGATATTGAAGATCGCCCATATGAACAACAAGTACGTTTTATTTTGGATATCCAAAAGATACGATTTCTTTATTGAATATATCCACGGAAGCACCGAAAGAAATATAACATGGAGGAAGAACTCCAATGGAAGAAAAGAAACTCACGGGCTATGCCTCGATTGATAAGCCCTGGCTGAAGTATTACCCCGAGGAAGCAATCAATGCATCCTTGCCGGAGTGTACAATTTATGAGTACCTTTGGATAAACAACAAGGATTATCCTAACAACATTGCCTTGGAGTATCTTGGTAGCGAAATCAGCTACGGTGATTTATTTGCCCATATTGACGAGTGTGTGAGAGCATTGACTGCTCTAAATGTTAAGCAGGGTGACATTGTAACTGTTGCCATGCCCAGCACTCCGGAAGCACTGTATATGGTATATGCGCTTAACAAGATGGGTGCTGTCGCGAATATGATCCACCCGCTGGCGGGGGAACAGGAATTACTGCATTACCTGAACGAAGTGAATAGTGAAGTTGCAGTTATCTTTGAGGGTACATACAAAATCATCGCAGATTCCATCAATACCACATCTGTTAAGAAAGCAGTCGTGGTATCTGCGGGTGATTCTTTGCCGTTTGGAATTAAGCAACTGTATAAAATGAAAAACAAACTGCCGAAGTTCGCTCAGGATAACCAATTTATGAATTGGAAACAGTTTGTTTCTTTGGGCAGAGGTGTCACGGTTGCTCCTGTCAAAAAAGATAGCAACACCGTGGCGGTAATTTCTCATACAGGCGGCACAACTGGTGAACCTAAGGGCGTTATGTGTTCTGACCGGAATATCAACGCACTAATTTGGCAGATTGGCTGCAATTTGCCCCACGGCCGTCAAGAGCGCTATCTTGTGGTTTTGCCGCCGTTTATCAACTATAGCCTTGTCAACGCCATGTTGGAACCGCTTTCTTTTGGCTTCCGGGTTATCCTGATTCCTGCTTATGATCCGAATAAGTTTGACGAGTATGTAAAGAAGTATCGTCCCAACCATATCAGTTCCATCCCTGCCTATTGGGAAGCTTGTCTTTCCAATGAGAGACTTAGAAAAATGGACTTATCCTGCTTAAAGTACATTTTCTATGGTGGGGATGCCATGAATGTAAAAAAAGAAGCAGCGGTAAATGAACTTCTTGCAGCAGGTGGCGTTAAGATGAAACTGAGAAAGGGTCTCGGCTCTACCGAAATGGTCAGTGCAGCTACTGTAACATATGACGATTGCAATATGCCTGGTAGCGTTGGTGCGCCGCTCGTAAAAGTAAACTGTAAAATTGTCGAACCCGGTACTTTTGACGAGCTAACTTACGATCAGGAAGGTGAAATCTGTTTTGCTGGTGACACTCTGATGCTGGGTTACTACAATAAACCTGAAGCAACCGATGAGATCATCAAGATTCATCCCGATGGTCAGCGGTGGATTCATACTGGTGATCTTGGCCATATCACAGAAAATGGTGTGCTGTTCATTACTGGTCGCATCAAGCGAATCATTATGACCAAGGGTAAAGATGGTGTTGTAACTAAAATGTTCCCTGACAGAATTGAGAAAGCCGTCTTGGAGCATCCTAGTGTCGGTCTTTGCTGTGTAATTGGTGTTGCAGATGAAGCAAGAATCCATTATGCTAAGGCGGTTGTTGTGTTAAATGACGGATATTCAGCGAGCAAGGATATGACGCAGGAGATTATTGCTCACTGTAAAAACAAGTTACCTGAGTATATGGTACCTGATACTGTTGAATACCGCACAGATCTACCAAGAACAGAACGTGGAAAAGTTGATTACAGAGCCCTGGAAAAAGAAGCAGAAATGCACTGAACACGCAACAGTTCCTACTCAGAGAAAAGCGATACTAAGTATATGACAGATGGAGCCGCTTTGCTGCGGCTCCATCTGTCATTTCGGGGATTATATGTGAAGATCAAAAATAACTCAAGTGTGGGTGAAAAAGACCTTGACAAATCGCTTGCCACTAATTGAATTTGTTACATTATCTATCGGGAAATTTCCCAAGTATTGGCCGTTCCAAGAGTAAGCATAGTCAACGATCATGTCCTCTGCCGTTGACGCAGCAAAGGCATTCTGCAAAGGGAATAAGGAGACTGCCATGAGTATTGCAAGAACAAATGAAACGATTCTTTTTTTCATTTGCTGCCACACACTCATTTGATGATGACATTATCAGTACTCTAAGCGCCATTG
>JAEDDX010000118.1 GCA_016293615.1 Acetatifactor sp. | reverse complement strand
GTAAGCATCAGTTTTATGGAAGGCTTATCATGCGCCAGCATGCATCGGACAAACTCCGTTTGGCCGATGGCCTTGCTGCTGTCTCAGCGACAGCTTGTTTAGATTATCACATCTGTTTGCTGTTGTCAACAACTTTTTTTGAAATTTTTGAATTTCTGTTTGAAACTCTCAATCTTTCGTTTCGTTGTTGTTTACCTCAGCAACGAAATTGAGTATAGCACCTAGATCCCCCAATGTCAACACTAAATTTCAAATTTTTTCAACATTTTTCTACAATTTCTCAAAAAGCCGAAAAACCCTTGAAAATACTGGGCTTTTCGGCTTTTTAGAGTTATTCGGCGCACCTGATTTGACAGTTTTTTGCCGTCATTTCATAGAATTGTATCTATTTTTTGTACTTTTTATCCATTTCGTCGTACATCTATGATATGACATAGGTCCGGAACTTCTCTGCATCCTTTTTGCTGCACTCCGTCCGGATTCTGACGCCGTCCTCACGGTACTCCTGTTCTTTCACGGTCGTGTGGTCCATGAAGTATGAAACCACCCTTCCGTCTTCATAGGGAATCAGAAATTCCGTCTCGACATACTGCGCATATACAACATTTTTTATCATCCGGAGCAATTCCTCCAGTCCGATTCCCTGTCCGGCAGCCATAAAGATCTTATCCTCCATACATCTCGGGAGGTTCTCCGGCGCGCACAGATCCGCTTTGTTATAGACGATGATCTGCGGAATATCTCCGGCCCCCAGTTCCCGCAGGGTCTGTGCAGTCACTTCCATATGCTGTTTGTGATGTTCGTCCGAAAAATCCACCACCTGAATCAGCAGATCCGCATACCGCACCTCATCCAGGGTAGAGCGGAACGCTTTCACCAGTCCGTGCGGCAGCTTATCTATGAAGCCGACCGTATCGCTTAGAAAGAACGGCTTGTGATCGCCGCTGTGAATCAGTCGCACGCTGGTATCCAGTGTGGCAAACAGCATATCTTTTTCCAGGACTGTCTTTTCCCTGTTTTCCCCGTACAGTGATACCAGTCGGTTCATAATGGTGGATTTGCCCGCATTGGTATAGCCGACCAGGGCAACCTGCGGAACACCGCTGCGGTCGCGCTTCTTGCGCATGGTATCACGGTTTGCGGCTACCTCCTCCAGTTCCTTCTTCAGCTCGCTGATTCTGTGTTCAATCTTACGGCGGTCCAGCTCAAGCTTCGTCTCTCCGGCACCTTTGTTGCTCATACTTCCGCCTGTGCCGCCCTGACGGCTTAAGTTTTCACGCATGCCGATCAGCCTCGGCAGCATGTACTGCAATTTCGCAGTCTCCACCTGCAGCTTGGCCTCTCTGGTCTTCGCACGCAGGGAGAAGATATCCAGGATCAGATTGGTTCTGTCTATGACAGGCAAATCAAGCTCCTCCGCCAGATTGCGGATCTGGGACGGACTTAAGGCATTGTCAAAGATCACTTCCTCCGCTTCGCAGACTGCGGCATATTCTTTGACCTCCGCCACCTTACCCGTGCCGATATAAAAAGCCTTGTTCACTGCCTCCATGCGCTGTACGATGATCCCCGTAACTTCCTTATAGGCAGCCTCCGCAAGACTTTTCAGTTCCTCCATGGAGTGTTCAAAATCAGGCTCTTCCCCGGTATCCACCCCAACGAGAAGCACCTTCGTCATACTGATTTCTTCAACTTCTTCTCTCATACATTCTCCGTAATTTTATTTCAACCGGGCTTCAGAGCTTTGCCTTACGCCGGTGATTCGCACAGCTCCAGTTCAAACCAGAAGGCGACGCCGTTGTTGTAATTCTCGACACCGTATGCCTGATGCATGGAATCCATCAGCGCCTTTACGATTGAAAGGCCGATACCGCTGCCCCCGTATTCTCTGGTGCGCGCTTTGTCCACTTTGTAGAATTTCTCCCACAGATGCGGCAGACTCTCCTCGGGAATCGGCTCGCCGGTATTAAAGACGGACACCCGCACCGTATGCTCCTTCTTCTCCAGCTTCAGGACGATCTTTCTCTCCCCGCTGCAGTGGTTGACGGCGTTCGAGAAATAGTTGGAAAGAACATCCGCAGCCATCCCCCGGTCACCCCAGACATAGCAGGCCTCATAATCGTCCATGTGGATCTCGATCTCATGCTGGTCGGCGAGCATCTTCGTCGTCGCAAGGAAGGTTTTGATGTCCTCCGTCAGGTCAAACCGCTCCATGTTGGCCATTTCGTTGCCGAACTCGATCTGGTTCAGCGTCAGCAGCTTCTGCACCATGCGGTGCATCTTCTCCGCCTCGTCCATGATCACATCGCAGTAAAAGCTTCTGCTCTCCGGGTCATCGTTCACCGCCTCTGCCAGTCCTTCCGCGTATCCCTGAATCAGAGCGATCGGCGTCTTCAATTCATGGGACACATTGGCGAGAAACTCTTTGCGCATCTCATCGATCTGTTCTTTTTTCTCAATGTCCTTCTGCAGCTCGTTGTTCGCTGTTTTCAGTTCGGAGATCGCCTTCTCCAGAGACTCGGACAGCTTGTTGATATTCTCTCCCAGCAGCCCGATTTCATTCTTCTCTCTGCCCGCATACTTTGCCTCAAACTTCAGTTGCACCATCTGCTCGGAAATATCGCTGAGCTTCTTGATGGGCTTGCTGATTCTGCCGGAGGCAAGCCAGATGATCACGCCGCCGATGAGCGCGCCGATCAGTCCGGCATAGAGGAAAAAGCGGTTTGCCACATCGACGCTCTCGCGGATGCTTTCGATGGGGGTTCTCATAATGATGGAGATTCCGTCGCTGAGTCTGCCGAACATGATCAGATAATCGTTTTTACCATTGCTTGTCTGCTCGATCACATACTCGTCCGTCTGTTCGATCGAGGTGTCCGGCACCCCCTGCATGTCGAAAATGTAGCGAAACAGCGCCGCCTCCAGTTCGCGCCCCGCATTCGTCGAGACATATTTCAACTGAGAATTGGAGTCCATCACGCACACTGCGATATTGGACACACTGCAGACATTATTCAGTTCTTCCACAAAAGCGTCGGACTCATAGCTGCCGTTGTTCGCCGCCTGTCTGATGACCTCGTACGCCCCGCGGATTACCTTGGTCTTGCTTGAAATATAATACCTTTCCAGAAAAAGATTATTAATAATCAGGCAAAGGAGAATGGTCATCGCCATCAGGCCCGTAAAAATCAGGGCAAACTGTCTTCTGATAGATTGTTTCATGCAATCGCCTCCGGTCTGTCGTGATACTGTTCAAAAAGAAGGGGCAGTTCTCCCCTTCTAGTTACCCGCCACCTCTGTCTGACTCAGGTCCATCAGATCATCAGACAGGGGAGCCGCATCATTTAAGGAAAAGCGTCGGCATGCAATGATATCCGGCAGAGTATCGCCGCGGGCAAGCAAATCCTTATAGTACTCTATTGTATTATAACTTTGCACAAAAGTAAACTCAATGTCTGGAAACTTCTGCTCCAGCCAGGGTGTAAACTGCTTGAGCATGGACCGGTCCCACAGATACATACTGATGGAGATCTTGCCGCTTTCCTCCGCATCCGCGCTCTTGCCGTCCCCGCCCTTACAGCCGGTGAGCATTGTGCCGACGAGAGCCAAAACCAGCAGCAGACTGATTGCTTTCTTCGTATTCTTTC
>JAEDDX010000117.1 GCA_016293615.1 Acetatifactor sp. | reverse complement strand
ATCTGCGCTGTCTTTTCCTCAAAGTCGAACTGAATCTCGCCCCATTCGCCGTCGCAGTCTGCCTGATATTGGTAGGTTGCGACGGCGATTTTTTCTTTCCGCATTTTCTGCGATTTGCGCTTCAGGCTGATTGTGTGAAAGAGTCCATCTTCCACCAACAGCTGCGCAAGATGCAACGCTGCTTTCTTGTAAGCTCGCTCGGCACCGCCGGCAGTTGTGCCTTCAAACAGGATTGCCAGTTCTTCCCAACTGAACCTGCTACGCAGCGGCTTTACATGACCACAGTCCATGCAGACTGCCATGTGCCGCTCCAACAGGATTTGCTCCCGGTAGTCAAGTTTCCAATGGGCGCGCCGGACAGCACTTCCCCAGGAGCCGCCCCAGAGAATTGCACCGTAAGTACCACCGGCCTCCCGGCTTAAATCCTCTCCAGCGTCCTCGTGGGTATCCTCATCGAAATCTTCGTCGACTTCATTGTCGCTCTCACGGAGAACGGTATCATAGATAGAAACGATACCCCGATTTTTGCGGGCTGCACGGAGATAGTTCTCCGCTGTCTTTTTCGTACAGCCGGTTTTCTCCATGAACGTTGCAATGGTTTTCTTGCGAGAGCTGCCTGCCTTGTTGTAGAGCCATGCGATTCCTCGGATTGTTTTGTATTCATCCAGATTTTTGAACGAGCCGGATTCTTCATAGCGGCGGCAGTTCAAAATGGCGTTTCCGATATCATAGTAGGCGTAGGTTAGAAAATCTGCCCCCTTTTCCGGATCATATCCCGGAAGACACTCCATAATCGCTGCCACGCAGTTCAGCTTATAATCCAGCAGACGAACCGGGTCGTAAGCATACAGTCCCTCCCTGTGAAGGAAGCGGTAAATGCGCCCATTCAGAATCTTCTCAATGTGATGCAGATAAAAACAGAGAAACAGCAGTTTCTGCCCCCGGTTTGCCATCAAAATATATTCGTTGATGTCATCCACCTTCGGCGGCTCTGGCTCCAGTTGAAAGGCACGTTCCGCCTCAAACCGGGTCAGATTCTTTTCGAGACACTGAAAACCATATTTGGCGATGTATCCTTCCATTTCCTTGTAACGATCATCCGGCATAGCGCACCTTCTTTCAAAATCACAGATGTGCCTTTGCTTCCTTCATTAAAGAGGAATGCTCCATCTCTTTTTCATAGTCCCCCTGTGCATAGGCAACATTGCTGATTGCCAGGTACATCTTATCCTTTGCCAGCTTCTTCATCACAGCAGCCAGCTCCGGGTCGATGGTGCCTCGTTGCAGGGAGCGATTGATGGTATTGAGCCGCCGCTCATAGATCTGCTTCAGAGGATGATTGTTCGCCAGCTCCCGCTGTTCCCTGCCTTTGAGATTGCCGATCTGTCTGCACGTCCTACGGAGTTTATCCCCCGGTGCCAGATTGCCGCAATATTTGGTGGGCCTGGCATTCGTGGTCAGAAACCATCGTCCGCAGATGGGACATTTCTTTGGGGCATGTCCAACACACAGCCCCTCAAACAGATCGGAACGGAACATCCCCACAAAGGAAACATAGAGCATTCGTTTGACCAGTGTTGGCACAGTGGAGCCGGGACGAACCACGGATGTATATTGCACGGTGGCATTGGTCATGGACATCCACCCATCGCCCTCTCCGAAATTCTCCATCACAGGGAAGGATTCTCCGAAAAGCTCCGCATAGCTGTCTGGGGTTCGCTTACAGTCTGGGGCATTCAGCTTTTCAGCAAAGGAAATCATTGTCTTCTGATACGCGCCCAGAGAGAAACCCAGATGCGCCAAAATTGGCAGCACCCGCAGCAGCTTCAAGCCCTGTTCATATCTGGGATCAGCCAAACTGGTCAGCGTGCCGTTTTGAACGGCGGCATAATACGCATTGGCGTTGGCGAGAGATACTTCTGAGAACACCCGCTCCACTCGGTTGGCTGCATCAGGAACATCCAAATAGGAAAACGGCTTCACATCCTTCAGCAAGTCCGCAATCTGCTTTGCGCTCTCTTTTGCCGCCGGGAGCAGCGCAGGATTGCCGCAGCCCGCGTTGAGGGTTCCCATAAGGAGATTCAGTGCTATGCAGAGATCGTTCAGTTGCTCGATTACTTTGGTTGGGATGTTCAGTGCATCACAGCCGAGTGTGCCGCTGGGAAAGGTTTTGCTGCCATAGATTACCGTATCCTGCCAGAAGTCCAGAGAAAGAATGTTGTGTTTCATGTGCCCCTCCTACTTTTGTTTGAAATCATTATAGCACATATGTTCTATGATTGGAAGAGGGTTTGTCCTGTTTTTTCAAATGGCCTTGTCCTCCGATTAGCCTGTTTTTTGAAAATTTCCCCATAACAATAGTGAGGAGGTAAGATGCCTGCCAACCCCGGCGGGCATTTTTCTTCCGAATATTTTTATGGAGGCAAGATAATGAGCGTATTTGAAACCATCAAGGCAGCCGTCACACTGCGGCAGGCTGCCGAACACTATGGGTTGCGGGTTTTACCGAACGGCATGACCTGCTGCCCATTCCACAAGGACAGGCATCCCAGCCTGAAGCTGAATGAGGATTATTTCTTCTGCTTCGGCTGCGGTGCCGTCGGGGATGTGGTCGATTTCACAGCAAGTCTGTTCGGGTTGTCCTGCTATGAAGCGGCGCAGAAACTGGCACAGGATTTTGGCATCTCCCCAGAGCCGGGACAGTCGGTATCGGGTGCCAACAAATCGAACCCACCCCAGTGGCATCAATCCCGGCTGGACGAGCTGTACTGCCGCCGGGTGCTGACAGACTATCTGCATCTGTTGAAGGAATGGAAAATCCGATATGCACCCCAGACACCGGAGGACTTTCTGGATGACAGATTCGTGGCAAGCTGTCAGCAGTATGACCGCATCGCCTATCTGCTGGACTTTCTGGCTCATGCCAGCGTGGAAGAGCGGGACAGTACGATAGCGGCGTTGCTGGCAGACGGCAGTATCGCGTCTTGGGAAAACTGTCTTGCGGAAGATCAAAAGGAGGAAAGGCACCATGTCAAAGAACCGAAAATCGCCTGATCTTCCCATCTGGTTTGACGGAAAGAACATCAACGAGGCTCTGTTCTGTGAGGAGTTTCTGCGAGCACACAGAATCATCTTCACAAACAGAGCCTTTTTCACGCCGGATGGTCGGGTGACGGACGATCTTTCCCTCCGGGGAGAAATCTATGAAGAACTGAAATGCTGTGCAGTGAACGGCATCCCGCAGAAGATCGGCAACATTCTGGAGGTGCTGAAACTGGAAGCCCAGGTGGAGGACTTTCCACCGGAACCGGATCGCATTCACCTCGCCAATGGCACGCTGCTTCTGGATGGAACATTCATAGAGGGTAGACCGCAGATCGTTCGGAATCGTCTGCCGGTTGCATATCGCCCAGATGCCCCGGAGCCGGTTTTATGGCTGCGGTTTCTGAATGACCTGCTGTACCCGGAGGACATTCCCACTTTACAGGAGTTTCTCGGTTACTGCCTAATTCCCAGCAACAAGGGGCAGCGCATGATGATCATTAAGGGCAGCGGCGGCGAGGGGAAGTCTCAGATTGGCGCAATGCTCGGCAGCATCTTCGGAACGAATATGAAAGACGGAAGCATCGGAAAGATATCCGAGGATCGGTTTGCCCGTGCCGACTTAGAACACATTCTGCTGTGTGTGG
>JAEDDX010000052.1 GCA_016293615.1 Acetatifactor sp. | reverse complement strand
ATCCTGCGCCTGCGATTGGGCATATTTTGAACTTTTCCTTCTCCATGCCCAATCCTGCGCCTGCGATTGGGCATATTTTGAACTTTTCCAGCTCCATGCCCAATCCCGCGAATCCTGCTGGGCATATTTCGCTTTTTTCTCTCTCTATGCCCAACCCCATATTACGAACGCCTTTTATCCTCCGCCATGCACCATAATCTCCGCTTTCTTTCCTTTGCCTCGGACTTCAATGGCTCCGCATTGGTCTGTGCGGTAGATTTCTGCGCCATTCTCCTTAAGGCGCTGCAAGGTCTCAGCGTGCGGATGCCCATAGCGGTTTCTGCTTCCGGCCGAGATGATCGAAACAGTCGGGCGTATTGCCTGCAGAAAATGCGCAGAGGTGGAATAGGAAGATCCGTGATGGGCCACCTGCAGAATCAAGGGGCGCCCGGTCTCTTCCACATTTTGTGTTGTGGTTTTTGTTGCGGGCGTCTGTGTGTACGTCCGGTATCCCCCGGATTGTCTGATTCTGTTGAGAAGGTCCGTCATCTGTTCTTCTCCCTCTCCCGGCACATCTCCTGTCAATAACAATTCGAAATTCGCAAATTCCACGAATAGGCACTGCGAATACGCATTGGTATCACCCGCCACGATGTTCTTCTCCGGATGCAGGCAGGTATAGGTATTCTCCCCGCACTGCCAGCTGTCACCGGCAGACAGATAGGCGATTCTGACCGAACTTTGCATGGGCCGCGCCGCCTGCTGCCCTTCTCCCGGGGCTTCCTGCTTTGCTTCCTCGGCAGTGTTGTTTCCGAAAGCGTCCAGAATCTCTGCGTATTCCGCTTCCCTGTCCTCTTCACGGATGGCAGGCAGAATCACCTGCAGAATCTCCAGATTGTGATCCGCCGCCAGTGCAGGCAGCTCCAGAATACCGTTCATATGATCTCTGTCAGGGTGTGAGATAAACACAGCGTCCAGTCTGTGGATTCCAAAATACTTCAGGCAGGGAAGCAGGACATATTGACCGACACTGCTACGGCTGCTGCTCCCACAGTCGAACAGATAGTTTTCCCCGCTCGCGTTCAGAATCAGAACACTGCTGCCCTGTCCCACATCCAAAAACAGCACCCGGTCTCCCGGTCGTGAGCCAATCACAAAAATCAGGGGCAAAGCAAGAGGGATGCATCTTTTCAGAATGGATTTCAAACGAATGACAGGCTGGTTGAGTTCCCGCAGACGTTCTTCCTTTTTGCGCCAATGATACAGCCATGCCAGCGCGACGCCAAGAAGCAGATAATAGACCGCGACCTGATAACCCTGCGGCTTACCGGGATTCCAGGTCCGCAGGGAGAACCGGTCAAAGAAAAGGCACAGCTTCTCATAATAGTTCAGAATCCCCACATCCGGCCAGGCGAGAAATCCGAGCCCCGGCACAAGGCAGCATATTCCCAGGATCACCAGTGGTCTCACGAAGGGAAGTACCAGCAGGTTGACCAGGACGGAGAAAACCGGCACTTCGTAATAGAACCACAGCTGTATCGGAAGCGTTGCCAATGTGATGGAGATACTTGCAAGCGCTGATTCCGTCAATCCCTCCCGCCCTTTTCTGAGAAGCTTTTCATAGGGTTTCTCGGCATACACATTGACTTTCTGCTCTGCATTCGGGCGAAGCGCTGGATAGATCACACCGATTCCCAATACCGCGGCGAAGGATAGCAGAAAGCCTGCGTTTTCCAGATAATAGGGTCTGTAGAGGACCATGCAGGCAGCAAGTACCCCCAGCGCCGTCAGCATGTCGTAGGTACGGCCGACGATTTCCGCAAACATCCTCAGACAATACATGCCGATGGCTCTGACTGCCGACAGGGCAAAGCCCGTCATCGCCCCATAAAACAATAACAGCGCCGCACCCGCCAGAGCCGCGGGCACAATCGGTACGGAGCACTTACGAAGAAGCCTGTACAGGCTCATTCCGATGATGGTAATGTGAAGGGAAGAGATGCTCAAGATATGCAGGATACCGTTTCGTTTGTATAGATCCTTATACTCCCTGTCGAGTCCCTTTTTATCGCCGAGGAGGAGCGCACACATCACCGTCCCCTCTTCCTCCGGGAAAAGTGTTTGAATCCTTTGCTCCAAAAGGAGGCGCAGCCGATAGGCCGCATCCCGAAGGACCCAGTAGTCTTCTCTTCTCTGCAGCAAGGCCGCATCCTGTATTTTGCCCTGTACTCCCAGAGAGCGATAATACCGGAACGAATCGAATTCTCCCGGGTTTGAGCCCTCTGAAAACAGCGCAAAGGTTCCCCGCAGCGTGATCTGCATGCCCAGTCTGCATGCGGAGAGGTCCTGTTTCATCTCACATATGAGTTTCATTTTTTGCGGAAGTTCCCGGCTCTGAGAATGAGCCGACAGATTGGTTGGTTCAGAAGCGTCAGGCGAAGAAAGGATCACGGAACGGATCCAGATTCTGTCGCCATCGATTTGGCAGATCTGCCCTGTGGCAAGCACTTCCTCCCCCCCTGCAGGGGCAGGAGTGCTGTCGCGGTAAAAGGGACTCTCCCCTCCTGCCGCGAGTAAGATCCAGAGAAACGCCACACAAAGCCAGGCTGCCGCCATAAGTGGTCTTTTCAACGGATTAATTCTCCCATGCTGTTACAATGTCAAGGTTTCTTTCAAATGTCGACGCGGAAAAGCTCGACGGTGTCTCACCATTTATAAGTATCTGCACCTTGTTGACCGTACTGAGCTCTGCCAGGGAATTGACGATGGAATAAATGGAGATCTCAGTCGGTACATTGTTGACTACCGTGAGGAAATCCTCGCTCAGATTCACATAGCAGATACCGTCCTTGGTGGTGATATTTATGACCTTCGTCGCCGGGTTGATGGAAGCATACAGCCCTGCGACCTGTCCGCTGGGTCCTGCCAGAAGCTCATCCACCACAAGACGCTCTATCGGCGTGTTGGAGGAATAATGCTTCTCACGATAAGCCGCCAGCAGACTCGTGCCGTCCTCGCTCGCAAAATAGAGCTTGATTCTGGCAAGCTCGAAGGTGTTGATCTCATTGCCGTCATTGTCGATAAACTGATCCGCACTCATCCAGTTGACCGGATTGCCTTGTGTATCATAGATCAGACCGCCATTTACGGTGATCTGCACCAGGTTTACTGTCTCCAGCTGACTTAGCGTCCTCACGATCGCCGCCCGGGTCAGGATCTCCGTAATCGGCTTCAAAGCCAGATAGGCTTCATCCATATCCAGCTGAAGTTTGCCGTCCTCGCAGATAATATCCTGCACCCGAAAGCCCTGATCCAACGGTGCCTTATACTCACGCTTTTCGGGGTTTGTCTGAAGACACTCCAAAAGTTCCAGCAACTGCTCCTCAGGGGTATTCGTCTGCATCTCATAGGGATGCATCTCCACCTTCGTTTCGGAATTGCTCAGATAGTAGACCTGCATCTGGTTTTCGCTGATCGTTTCATCCTCTCCGCAGGCAGCCAGCAACAGGGCGCACAGGACTGCCAGCAAAAATATCTTGATTTGTTTCAATATAAGCCTCATTTCCGGACCTTTCGGTCTCATAAAAACTATTGCTGCTCACCGCTCTTCTGAAGGGTCTGTGTTGTCGCCGGCGCTATGTAGATCAGCGGAATCCGGACCAGAAAGCAGGAGCCCTCCCCAACCGTACTGGTCACCGTAATGGATCCTCTGTGCATCAGTACCGCGCTTTTGGTGATGGCAAGCCCGAGACCGGTTCCTCCGATTTCTCTGGAGTGGGACTTATCCACGCGATAAAATCTCTCGTAAATATGAGTCAGGGATTCCTCCGGAATACCGAGTCCGGAATCGGTCACCTTGAAGGTAAAGTACTGATGGTCTGCATCCAGTTCCACCTTGACCCAGCCATGTTCTTTGTTGTATTTGATGGCATTTTCCACCAGATTGGTCATAATGAGCGAAAGCTTTACTTCATCGACCTCGGCGATCACGGTACGCATGCTTTCAAAGACCAGCTCCACATCCTTCTTGCGTGCGATCGGACGCAGCCGCTTCAGAATCAGCTCCACAAGATCGTTGATGTTCAGGGATGCAATGCTTAACTCCTGGGCTTTCTTGTCCATCTTCACCAGGGCAAGCAGGTCATTGATGATCCTGTTCTCTCTGTCAATCTCAGATACGATATCCTCCATGAACTCTCTGTAAAGCTCCGCCGGTGCATCCGGCTGCGCCACCAGTGAATCGGCAAGCACCTTCACGGAAGTCATGGGCGTCTTCAGTTCATGGGACACATTTGCCACAAATTCCTGTCTGGACTCATCCAACGCCTTCATTCGTCCCAACATCTGGTTAAAGGCGTCCACAATGTGAACGGTTTCCACATAATCCGGCACGGAGATCGGGTCATCGCTGTAGCCGTCCCGCACCTGCCTGATCGCATCGGTGACACGATTGATGGGTCTGGTGAGGGCGATGGAAAGCAGTATTGCCATCGCAAACACAGCGACAACGAGCAGATTGATCACAATGGAACTCTTCTGTCTCAGGACATCCATGGTGGCGACAATGGTTTCATTCGAGATGCTGGTCAGAAGGACGCCCACAACGGTACCGCTTCCGTCGCCCGAGGAGATATTGTCCACGATAGGGGTGGTCATCTCGATATAACCGTGCTCTTTGTCGTAATGGGAGGTACCGGTGCCCTGCAGACAATTGATGACCTCTTCTGAAATGATGGTCTTACCCTCGCTGATGCCATAGGTATCCTGCACCACCTTCAAGCCGGAGTTGATGATCATGACGCGCCCTTCATACAGGTTGGAAATCATTTCCAGTTCGGCGTTGATGACCTCTTTGGAAGTGACACGCCCGATTGTATTGTTTCTCTCTGCGTTGAAATAGTTGTTGCTGATCAGATGATTGCCGACAATCATGAGCTGGTTCTGTACTGTGGCGATACGGTTGTTGACGGCGCGTTTTTCATAGGTCTGCATGATACCAAACTCAACCACCAGACTGGGAACAATACCCACGATCAATATTATGAAAAAGATGCGAGCCCGCAGGCTGCGCAAAGAGAGCTGAGACTTCAGCTCTCCGATCAAATGCTTTATCATGACGAGATTCCCTTTTACTCATTGAAAAAATAATAACCTACGCCCCACTTTGTATGTACATACCTGGGCTCACTGGGATTGTTCTCGATCTTCTCACGAAGACGCCGAATGTGCACATCCACGGTTCGCACATCGCCGGGATAATCACTTCCCCATACAAGATGCAGCAGGCTCTCACGGCTGTAGACTTTGTTGGCGTTCAGCATCAAAAGCTCAAGCACCTCGAATTCCTTCGCGGTCAGACCGATCTCCCGTCCGGAAATATAAACTCTTCTGCCCTCGCAGTCGAGTCTCATATCGCCGCTTTCCACGATTTTGCCGGCTGTGCCCGCCCCGGACGCCTTCTTGGACGCCGTCCTTCGCATAATTGCCTTAATGCGGGCTTTCACCTCAAGAATATTAAACGGTTTGGTGATATAGTCGTCCGCACCATACTCGAGTCCGAGAATTTTGTCCATATCCTCGCCCTTGGCGGTGAGCATGATGATGGGTACATCGGAAAACTCACGAATCTGCTGACAGACCTCAAAACCGTTCAGCTTCGGCAGCATGACATCCAAAAGGATCATATCGTACTTGTTGTTCATCGCGTACTGCAGAGCCTCCTCACCGTCATATGCGCAGTCAACCATCATATTGTCCTGCTCTAAACTGAAGCGGATTCCCTTTACGATCAGTTTTTCATCATCAACAACCAGTACTCTTTTTTCTGCCATTTTGATACCTCTTCCTTATTCTGTGGAAATGCTGTCCCTGATACTTTCAAACAGCCCTGACTTGATGCCGGGAACCTTCATGATGTCCGATGGTTTCTTGAAGGGGCCGTTTTTGTCCCGGTATTCAATGATATCCTTTGCCTTCGCCGGACCGATGCCGGGCAGGGTACAAAGGGTGTTTTCGTCCGCCGTGTTCAAATTGACTCTGCCGGTCGATTGTTCCGTCTGCAGATTTGACACAACATTTTGTCCAAGCAGCTCCTCTTTCGTCGGGAAAAAAAGCTTCTCCCCGTCGGTCAGCTTCGCGGCGAGATTCACATACTCCGCAGCCGCATCCTCGCGCAGTCCGCCCGCGGCCTCCAGCGCCTGTTCCGCACGCGCACCTTTCTGTAAACAGACGACGCCCGGCTGATGGACCGCTCCGCAGACATAGACATAAATACAGTCCGCACCACTCTCTGACTGCGCCGCTGCCTCACTGCTCCCTAAAAGAGAATCGGAAGCTTCCGTATTCCCGGAACCGGAGTCCGTCTCATCTCCGACCGGAATCCAGGCATCCTCTCCTGTGGTACAGCCGGCAAACCCAAGCAGACAAATCAGGCTGCATACGGCAGCCGCAATTTTCATTTTACTCATCATAGCTCCTCACAAATTCCCGCGCCCTCCGTTTTCGGATGCCGCGGGTTCTTCTCTTGAGGATTGCCTCTCTATGCTGATGTTTTTATTGTAATAGAATCAAATGCCTTTGACAAGCTATTTCCACTTAAAAATAATGATACCGATGACCGCAATGAGCATCCCGACTGCCTTTCTCCATTCCCACGGCTGCTTCTCCACCTCAAACCAGCCGAACAGTTCAATGATATAGGCAACCGCAAGCTGGGCCACCACGATGAGCATGACCGCCTTGGCAGGCCCTAACAGGTCCATACTCTTGATGACCGTATATGTGATAAACGCCCCAAGCGCCCCTCCCAGGAGCATATATTTCGGCTCCACCCGAAACACATTGAGCAGATTGCTCCTCTCCGTGACCATCCACGCCGCCAGACAGACTCCCAGCGCGGTCAGCTGCACAAACCCGCTAGCCGCCCAGATGCCGGAAGCCTTTGTGACCTGTGTATTGAATACACCCTGTATACTCATCAGAGCTCCTGAAACCAACGCAATCAAAAAACCAATCATAAGATATCCTTTCTTTCACATACCTGCGATGTAAATCGTTTCTGTAAAAGTGTATCCTGTGATTGGTTTTGTTATGCAATGTGTTGTTTTGTTTACTCTGCGCCAAGCAGAATCTCAAGCTCCTGCAGCAGTGCCGTGACATCGGTTCCCGTCCATGCCTTGGAGAAAAGTCTCTCCAAAAGCAGCCAGTAATGTCCGGTCTCCATCATCTTGGGAAGGGGCGCGCTGTCGGCGTACTCCATCTTAAAGATCTGCAGCAGACCGTTGTCGGCATCCGCACTCAGATTTGCCGATACCTTGCCGGTCTTGGCATACAGGTCATTCGCGCATTCTCCTACCAGGTAAGCGGCGAACTGATTGGCTAACGCTGCATGCTCGGAATATCCGTTGACGGCCACCGCCTGCGTGACAGACACGGACCGGCTCTCCAGCTCCTCACTGACGGCAGGCATCAGCGCTGCGCCGTACTGAAAATGCAAAGTTCCGTCAGCCTGAGCTTCCTCGATACGCTTCGCAATATCCGTCGTCACAATCGTGAACATGATCTTCTGCTCCAGAAAATCGCTGACCACGGATTCGTAGGTCACTTCCTCCGGCTCGATGAAGAAGAACTGGTTAAGCGCAGTGTAGGTTTCCAGACAGCGCACAGTCTCGTCATTCAGGATATGAACGATATTTTTATCATCTCCCGCACGGCCGCCGACATTCATATAATTGCCCACAATCCAGTAGTTGTACAACACATCGGAAAGGTCCCATTTCAGGATGGCGTCCACGCCCTCCGGGACATCAAATGTATTGGCAATGTTCAGGATGTCATCGATGGTGCCGGGCACTGCCTCCATCATGTACTCCGCAGTTTTAGCCGCCCAGACTGCCTCGTCCGGCATCTCTGTCGAAAGCTCGCCGATGGGTTCTCCGGTCTCCTCATCCACTTCCAGCCCGCCCTGCAGTTCAAACAGCGCTCTCTGTGACGCCCACTGCTCCAGATAGGTCTCGTTGTAGAGAAGCACGCTCGTGTCGAAGAACAGCGGGTACGCGATGATCTTGTCCTTATAGGTTACCGCAGCGAGTGCGGCTTCCGGGAAATGCTCCGCAGTACAGATACCTGCGGCGTCCTCGATTTCTTCCGCCAGACCTGCCAGATAAGCCTTCTCCAGCGACTCGTGTCCGATCAGGAAGACATCCGGGAGCTGCTCCTTCTTCAGGGAAGCCTGATTGACAGCCTCCAGATATTCACTGTCAGAAGCAAGTACGGGAATGACATGAACGCTGTTTTGTTCCCCGAAAGCAACTGCCGCACTGTTCACAAAGTGGGTCAGCGCCTCGTCAGCATACCAGAAATAGATGGTATCCTCCCGCTCCAGCCAGGAATGCTTCTCCGGTTGTACAGGCACCGGTTCCTTAATCTCCAACTTGCTTCCGTATAACACAGTAGCAGCCAGAATAATGACGGCTGCTGCTGCGAGTAATCTCTGTTTCAAATGCATGTCTGTTCCGTGTCTTTCCGAAACCCGCACCCAACACTTTGACAAGGGCTAGAGTGTCTCTTCGATGCAGGCATCTAAAATCGCAATCATTTCATCCACATGTTCTTTGGTGATTACGAGAGGGGGAACAAATCTGACAATGTTTGCTCCGGCATTGATCAAAATCAGACCCTTCTTTAAGGCATTGTTGATCACCGGTCCCACGGGTCTGTCAAAAAGCAGCCCCTGCATCAGGCCGGTACCCCTTCTTTCGAGAATACAATCATACTTATCCTGAATCAGGTTCAGCTTCTCTTCCAGATAAGGCGCAACCTCTCTCACATTATCTATTATATGGTCCTTTTCGAATAAATCAAGGACTTTTTCCACCGCAGCACAAGCGAGGGGATTGCCGCCGTAGGTCGTTCCGTGATCGCCGGCGACGAGGGAGTTCTGTCCCACTTTCTCGGTCATCAGGAAAGCGCCGACGGGAACGCCGCAGCCCAGTGCCTTCGCAGTGGTCATGATATCGGGCTTCACGCCGTACTTCTGCCAGGCGTACATATAGCCGGTTCTTCCCATACCGCACTGGATCTCGTCCAGGATCAGCAGAATATCCTTCTCATCACAGAGGGCGCGAACTTCTTTTAAGAAACGCTCGGTGGCGGGCACAAGACCGCCCTCGCCCTGTACCGTCTCCATGATGATTGCGCAGGTCTTGTCGGTAAGCTGCGCCTTTACACTGTCGATGTCATTCATGTCCGCAAAACGGATGTTGCCGATCAGAGGCTCGAACGCCTCCCGATACTTCGGATTTCCGGTCACAGCCAGCGCACCCATGGTTCTGCCGTGGAAAGAATGGTTTAAGGCAATGATCTCATGGTCGGTGCTTCCGTCCTTCAGATAAGCATACTTTCTTGCCGCCTTGAGCGCACCTTCCACTGCCTCGGCGCCGGAGTTGGTGAAGAACACCCTGTCCATCCCGGAAACCTTCTTGATCTTCTTCGCCGCCTCAATTGCGGGCACATTGTAATAATAGTTTGAGGTGTGGATGACCTTGTCGATCTGTGCCTTCAGGGCATCATTGTATGCCTTGTTGCCGTATCCGAGGGCAAACACCGCAATGCCTGCCACAAAGTCAAGATACTTCCTCCCTTCCATGTCATAGAGGTAAACGCCCTCTCCCCTGTCCAGAACGATCTGATAACGATTATAGGTATGAAGGAGCGCGCTCTCGGCTTCTTCGATATATTCCTGCATATTCATTTTACTTCCATGCCTTTCCGTGTTTCGGGATCTTTCCCCGGCTTCGCAGACCCTTTCTGTCAAGCCATATGGTCAATGTCTTCATCCTTCACGATAGCAGTTCCGATGCCCTGATTCGTGAAGATCTCCAGAAGCAGACAGTGTGCAATTCTGCCGTCCAGAATATGCACTCTGTTGACACCGTTGTTGATTGCGCTGGTGCAGTTGCTCAGCTTCGGCAGCATTCCGCCGCCGATAAATCCGCTGTGAATGAGTTCATCTGCCTCGGAGGCGCTGATTCTGGAGATAAAGCTGGACTTGTCGTTAATGTCCTTGTACAAGCCTTCGATATCGGTCAGAAATACCAGCTTATCCGCACCGACTGCCTTGGCGATGGCGCAGGCAGCATCGTCCGCGTTGACATTGTAGGAATGGCAGTCTGCGCCAAGCCCGATGGGAGCCACGATGGGCAGATAATCCTTTTCCAGCAAATCATAGAGAAGCTTCGGATTCACCTCGGTCACCTCGCCGACATAACCGATGTCCTGTCCGCCGGAATACTTCTTCTCAACACCGAGCAGACCGGCATCTTTTCCGCTGACGCCGACCGCCTTCACGCCGAGTTCTTCCACCATGGAAACCAGGCTCTTATTCACCTTGTTGAGTACCATTTCGGCAATCTCCATGGTCTCCTCATCGGTGACGCGAAGTCCGTTGACAAACTTTGCCTCCTTGCCGACCTTGCCGACCCAGCGGCTGATTTCCTTACCGCCGCCGTGCACAATGATGGGCTTGAAGCCTACGAGCTTTAACAGCGTCACATCCTTGATGACATTCTTCTGCAGCTCCTCGTTGCTCATTGCGCTTCCGCCGTACTTTACGACGATGATCTTGCGGTTGAACCGCTGAATATAGGGCAGGGCCTCGATCAGAACCTGAGCCTTCTGCAATAAACTTTCCATATCTTTTTCCATCCTGTCTCCTTTCGGCGCACCCGCGCCGTCTCACAGTCTGTCCGGCAGAATCGTTTCCGGACTCACTTAACTTCTGTAATCTGCGTTGATCTTAACATAATCATAGGTGAGGTCACAGCCCCATGCGCAAGCCTGCGCATCTCCCTCGTGCATATCCACGAAAACGGTAACCTCAGGCGCCTGCATGATCTTTACTGCCAGTTCCTCATCAAAGGCGAGGGGCGTTCCGAACCGGAATACCTGCAGTCTGCCCGCTTCGCTCTGGAAAAACAGCTCGACATCGTTCTGGTCAAACTGTGCACCGGAGTAACCCATCGCACACAGGAAACGGCCGAAGTTTGCATCGCAGCCGTAGATTGCAGCCTTGGACAGGTTGGAGCCGACGATTGCACGGGAAAGGGTCTTAGCGTCCTCCTTCGACTTCGCATTCACAACCTTTGCCTCAAAAAGCTTGGTTGCGCCCTCTCCGTCCGCTGCCATTTTTCTTGCAAGATAACGGCATACGAAGAACAGAGCCTCACAAAATGCATCATAGTCTGCATTCTTCTCAACGATTTTCTCATTGCCTGCCAGACCGCTTGCCATCAGAAGCAGCGTGTCGTTGGTAGAAGTATCGCCGTCTACGGTGATCATGTTAAAGGTGTCTGCTACCACTGCACTCAGGGCTTCCTGCATCAACGCCTTGTCGATGTCCAGATCGGTTGTCAGAAAAGCAAGCATGGTACACATATTGGGGTGAATCATGCCGGAGCCCTTGCTCATGCCGCCAAGGGTGATTGTCTTGCCGCCTGCCTCAAAGGTGACAGCGATCTCCTTGTTGACCGTGTCGGTGGTCATAATCGCCTTGGAAGCCGCGGTACCTGCCTCCTCGCCCGCATCCAGCGTCTTGCTCATCGAAGCGACGCCTGCCGTCAGCTTCGCCACGGGAAGCTGCATGCCGATGACGCCGGTGGACGCTACCGCTACGGTATCTGCGGGAATCCCCAGCTCCTTCTCCACTGCCTTCGCAGTTGCCTCGCACGCCTCAAAGCCTTCCTTGCCGGTACAGGCGTTTGCAATCCCGGAATTCACTACCACTGCCTGCATTGCCCTGCCGGAATACACGATATTCTGATCCCACTGCACGCATGCCGCCTTCACCACATTGGTTGTAAAAGTTCCCGCACATACACAGGGAACCTCAGACACCACCATAGCCATATCGGTTCTGTTCTGATACTTGATATTTGCTTCACAGCAGGCTGCCTTGAAGCCCTGCGCTGCCGTTACGCCGCCAGAAATCTGCTTCATAGTTCTCTCTCCTTATTCTCTTATGACTGTACGATCGTCGGGGAATATAGGGAGCTGTCGGCCAAGCGACATGGGTCCGGTTGCCGGCTCGCAGTATATCCACTCTGACAAACGCTGTCTTTACTGATTAAACGCTGTAATATTGGCTTCATTTAAGGTGAAGTCATAGTAATTTAAGTCTTCCCGTCTGGTCCAGCCGATGCAGTTCCAGAAAGCGTTGCCGATATCATTTGCCGTGAAGGCGATGAGGCTGACCTTGTTGATCTCCTCCGCTTTCAGCGCATTCATGCAAAAGACAACCATCTGCTTGCCGATGCCGAGACGGCGGTAATCTTCCCGCACGCACACATGATACAGACAGCCCCGTCTGCCGTCGTGTCCGCAAAGAATTCCTCCTACGATCTCTCCGTCATCCGAAACAGCCACCACACTGGTGGTCGGATTTCTCTTCAAGAATCTGGCAACCCCTTCTTCGGAATCATCGATGCTTCGGATTCCAAAGCCGTGGATGGTCATCCACAGACTGTGGAGTCCCTCGTAATCTTCAATTGTCATCGCGCGAATTGTAAATGATCTGCTCATAAGTTTTCCTATCGTTCTATTCTGTCTTCCCGGAATTGATTCTGCCCCGGGGCGTGCCCGGTAAGTATCTTTTGCCTTAAGGGAAGCAGGGAACCAGCTCCAGGCCCTCACTCTCGGGAAGTCCGAACAAAAGGTTCATGTTCTGCACTGCCTGGCCTGCGGCACCCTTTACCAGATTGTCTATGGCTCCCATCATAATGATGCGGCCGGTTCTCTCATCAATCACAAAGTTGATGTCCACATAGTTGCTGCCTTCCACCCACTTCGTCTCGGGGCAGACGCCCTTGTCAAGCACGCGGACAAACTTCTCTTTTGCATAATATTTATCGTAGACAGCCTTAATCTCCTCGTAGGTGGGGAGGGAGCCGTCCGGCTTTCTCTTCAACTTAGCGTACTCTGTCGCAAGGATTCCTCTGTTCATGGGAACGAGGTGTGGGGTAAAGTTAATGGTCACTTCGCAGTTTCCCGCATACCCTAACTGTTCTTCGATCTCAGGAGTATGTCTGTGGCTTGCGACGCCATAGGCTTTCATATTCTCGTTGACTTCACAGAACAGGTTGGCTACCTTGGCGCCCCTGCCGGCACCTGAGGTTCCGGACTTTGCATCCACGATCAGGGTGTCCACCTCGATCAGTCCCTCTGCCACCATAGGATACGCGGTCAGAATGGAGCAGGTCGTGTAGCAGCCGGGATTGGCAATCAGTCTGGTATCCTTCGTCACCTTGTCCCTGTTGATCTCGCAGAGTCCGTATACCGCCTCCTCAATGAACTGAGGAGATTTGTGCTCGATGCCATACCACTTTTCGTAGACTGCGACATCCTTGATACGGTAATCTGCGGAAAGGTCCACAATCTTCACCTTGGAAAGAATCTCTTCGGTAAGGAGGCCTGCCAGGAAGCCCTGAGGGGTTGCCGTGAAAATCACATCCACCTGCTCTGCAAGCTCCGCAAGATTGTCATCCTTACAGATATCCTCCACGATCTGAAACATGTTCTGATATACTTCATAATATCTCTTATCAATATAGCTTCTGGAACCGTACCATACGATCTCAGCATCGGGATGATTGACCAGAATTCTGACCAGCTCTCCGCCCGCATAACCGGTTGCTCCGATGATCCCTACCTTAACCATCTTTCGTCCTCCCATCTGCCGTCTTCCGCACCTGCCATCGTACCCGGAAAGATACGCCGGAGCCGGAACACTGCACTGTCTTTTGAATATCATACCACTTTTTGTATAAATGTCTACTACTTTTTTATTTTTATACATATTTTCGTGATATTATTGCATTATTATGCATTTATACATGATTTATACATACTTTAGTGCGTTTATATGCACTGTATGTCTGCAGCGCCATTGTTATAGAACAAATACCCGCAAGGCGGCACCCGTTTCGGGGCGCTTCTCACATGTCACATGCGCCGACTGTTCACAAATAGTACAGCGCCGCACAGAGACCGATTGCCTGCACCGCCAGAATCGCAGGCATACCATACCTGAAATACCAATGTCTGGTCTTATGCCTGAAAAACTGCATGCCCGCAATGGCGCCGATACTGCCGCCGATCACTGCCCAGAAAAACAATTGCTTCTCCGGAATCCTCCAGGCATTGCGCCTCGCTCTATTCTTATCGATCCCCATCAGGGCAAACGCCACAAGATTGACAAGCAATCCATAGCCGATTGCAATCGCAGTTAACATCTTAGGTTCCTCTTTCTAAGCAGCAGATAAATAAGACTTTAGTATTCATTTACGCTGCCGCATTCGCATTTATTCGGTCAATAACCTTTCTGATGCCCATCCATACTGTCAGATCAGTAAATATCTCCACCACACTTCCCTTATCAGTAAATGGTGACTCCCGGAGTACAGAAAGATCCTTCATCATTCCGTTGTGTACAATATACTCCACTATCTGATTCACAAAATAGATCTGTCTGCTATCAAGATTTGAGTCATTCAGGAACTCTGAGAATGCTTCCTTTGCAGCATTCATATCAAGTCCAACGATTTCACGGACAAACTCTCCTAATGGTTTATGACCATATTCTTTCTCATAGTCATCCCTAGAGCCAACTTCTTTCCAAAGAATCTGCTCCAGACTTTCTATATCCGCCTCTGTAAGCGGCTGATTGGTCCTAAGCTTTGCAATGGCTATATTGTCCTGGTGCTGACGAACATAGAATTCAGCTTTCGCCTTGTAATTCTTCAGCTCATCATTTTCAAGTTCAGAATCATTCCATTCTGTAGACAGAATCTCATCAGTAAAATCAGTATCATATTTCATGATTCCTGAAGGTAAATACTTCATCAGATTACGAAGACTTACTCTAATATGTTCAAATTCATCAATTCCGGCATTATCTATATAGTCTGTATGAAGTATTTTATTGATCAGTTCCGACTGCGCCTGAATCTCAGGAATATTTGCAACACTCGCAATACCTTCGACCTTCTTAATGAGGTCACTTCTATGACGGCCATATCCCTTACTAGCCAAGTATGCCAATTCCATTCCATACATCAAAGCATCAAAACGAACTGCACTTGCTTCATCTCCGTCAGGCATAATAAGTGGCGCTAATTCTTCACGAACCATCAATGTATCTTCAAATGTGATTGATTGATAGTTGTATTCAACCGAATATGTATCTACATACTTCAGGTGTTGCCTTACGGCAAAGTTTTCACGATTCAGTTCCTGCACCTTGCGCGTCATCATCTCTACAAGCTTATTTCTGTAAGCAATAAGTTTGTCTATCTGATATTCTATACTTTGGAGCTTATATGCCATTTCAAAT
The DNA here is from genome assembly GCA_016293615.1 of Acetatifactor sp. Classification (GTDB taxonomy): domain Bacteria; phylum Bacillota; class Clostridia; order Lachnospirales; family Lachnospiraceae; genus Acetatifactor. Next base: position 3,573 of record JAEDDX010000052.1, on the reverse strand, counting down.
TCAAGTGAGAAAATTGCACCCTGTAAAGCAATCATGTTTGCTGTCGGTCTTCCTTGATTCATACGGAAAAATTCAAAGTTTCCGCAGAAATCAAAGATGAAGAATCTACTTTTATCTTCTCCATCCATAAGTCCGAGACAAAGTCTGGTACCGCGCCCAATCATCTGCCAGAATTTTGCTTTACTCATAACCTTCTTGAAAAATACAAGGTTTAATACTTCCGGCACATCAATTCCTGTGTCGAGCATATCTACAGAAATTGCAATCTGAGGCATTTTCTTTGGATCAGAAAACTCATCAATTGCACTCTGAGCATATGTCATATAGTTGTCAATTACCTTTGCAAAAGGTTGTCCATTCCTGCTGAGTTCCGGATACTGCTTATTAAATACCTCGAGTATTTTCTCTGCATGGTCATGATTCTTGGCAAAAATTATTGTCTTACCGATTTTCTGACCATAATCCAACTTAAGTCCGTCCCTCATAAGCACATGAAGCACCTGCTTAATGGTATCTTCGTTAAATATCCATGTATTTAAAGCAGATGAATGAATTCTTTCCGGTAATTCTCCATCTTCAGATTCAAAGGTATCTTCATAAGCTGCCTTGTCTTCTTCCGACAATTCATCATAAACAATACCCTCTTCAATGAATTTAAGCTTTGTTTCAACAGTAGTAAAATCTACAAGATAACCATCCTTTACAGCCTGCGCAAGCTCATATCCATATGTAGGCACACCATTTTCCAAATCAAATATTCCATAAGTATTCTTATCAATGTCATCCTTGGGAGTCGCTGTAAGACCTACCAACGGTGCATCGAAATAATTAAATATATCTCTATACTTATTGTAAATGGATCTGTGTGCCTCATCACAGATTACAAGATCAAAATGTCCACAGGTAAATAATTTGCCCTTGTCATCTTTGACCGAATCAATACAGTTCATCATCGTCTGATAGGTCGAGAATATACAGTGTGCTGTGTAATTATCTTTCTCCTCTACAAGATTGGAGCATGACAGATTGGGCAGAAGGTTAACAAAGTTTCTTTTTGCCTGTGTAACCAGCGAATTACGGTCCGCCAGGAATAATATGTTTTTAACCCATCCGGCATCCAGAAGAACCTTGCATAATGCAATTACAGTTCTTGTTTTGCCTGAGCCGGTAGCCATAACAAGCAGTGCCTTTCTACGGTTACGATTGTCAAATGCATCGCACACTGCCTTAATTGCGCCTTCCTGATAATAGCGGCCTGCGATGTGCTTATCTACAGAGATGTGCCTAAGACTTGTCTTCATTGTCTGAAGATTAAAAAGCTTCTCCAAATCTCTCTTTGAGTAAATAGCCGCAACCTTTCTTTCCGGATACTGATTGTCTATAATTCTCGTTTCAAAACCATTGGTAAGAAATACCACCGGCCTTCTCTTGTATTTTGCTTCTAACAAATCAGCATAGAGTTTTGCCTGTTGTCTGCCCTTTGCAACATCAACACAAGTTCTCTTAGCTTCTACTACTGCTAAAGGTTTGTGCATGTCATCATAAAGAACATAGTCGGCAAAACCCACTTCGGATTTGTTGGGCATTCCGAGAAGTTCAACTTCATTGAGCCAGTCTTTTCCTTCCGTCCAACCGGCATCCAACAGCATAGAATCAACATAGATCTTTCTTGTCTTGTACTCAGACAAATCAAGAGGTTTAGGCACATAGGTCTGCTGTTGTTCCGCACGCTTAGCAGTCAGTTCTTCTTTAAGTGCTTTATTCTCAGCAATTAGTACCTGTAAATCCACATCATCATCTGAAGACTTAGTCACGACAGTTTTTGCCTGCGTTTCATTAAGCAGATTTACATCATATTGCCTCTCTTTATAGAAATCAGAATAACAATACGACAAAAAATCCATAAAGATAAACAAGTTCTGTAAGCAAAGAATTGCCTCATCCTCTGTAATCTTTCTGCCATTATGTGCAGCTCTATTACCAATCTTTCGAATCAAATCCAGACGCTTCCACAATGCATCATCCACCAGATCATGAAAATCTTCTGTGCTCATAAGACTAATAAGGTTATCCTGATACGGCATCACTAATGATTTGTCTACTGAATACATCCACTTAATAGCAAATTCCATAGCACGACGGCAGTTAATCACACTGGATTCTGTATCAATCTTAAGGATTTTCTCTGCAGCTACTGCTACATCCGAAAAACTATTGAATTTTGGTTCTTGTTTCAGGAAATCAAAGTTGGTCATCGGCAACCTCCTTACATATTTTGCATTTTTAGCAGCAATCTTTGAGCGTTTCAAAAGGAATCAACATATTGGCGAATTTTGATTTGTCTGTCCGTTCGGCAAATGTGGCAAACTGATTTTGAAGCTCCATAGGGGGAACTTTTATAAAAGTTTTCTTAACCAAGTCACTATTTAAATTCTTTACCGTTGCACCATTTACTTTGCCACTAAACTGATACTGCACATCATCACTGCGAATTGCATGGTAAAGATATAATTCATTAAAGGTTTCCTTAAAATCAGACATTATCAACCAACCGTCATGTACACAGCCGTTAATACCCAAAATGTATGGTCTTCCAAAACTCATAGAGTTTGAAAGAATAAAGTCACCCTTATGAACCATGCGAGATTTTTTAGCACCTTCAGGCGTGATTCTTTCCTCTGTTTTCATGATATACAACGAGTTTTCAGATACATCTCCGATTTTAATCCAATTGACACCATCTTCTCTGTCAGTAATAAAAGCAGAAATCGGTCTTGGTGAAGCTCCTCTTGAAATTGATATTACATCACCAATAAGCACCTCGTTTTTGCAATCGCCAAACAGTTCGATAAATCGGGCTTTGATAAGGTCATCTAAGGCATCCAGTTCCTGTTTTCGTGACTCTATAATAAACTTACATTTATTAAGAATAGCAACAATTTCATCCTGCTTCACTCTATCTAAGACAGGGACTGGATATTCAGCTACACACTTAGGCTGTGCTCTTGTTAATGACCCACCGATACCTGTAACCTCACTAGTCATAAGTTTTTGAAATTTAGGAGTTCTAAAGTACCATGCCAAAAACTCTGGATTATATTCACTATTTCTAATTACTATCCATTCTGACGAAGCAATGTTCATCTTGTCTGACTCATCGGATACAACCCATACTCGGTTAATCCTTGGATTAATCTTACAAAGCAGAATATCATTTTTCTGAACTACTGCTTTGTTTGAAGCAATCTCATCACCACGCAAAAATTCTGGATGACCAGTTTCATATATAGGAACACTATACATCTCAAAGACAGTATCAGGAGTCTTTGCTGGATTTATGCTTTCACTTTTATATTGATTTATGAACTTTAACTTCGTATATTCCATCTACATCATCCCTACAAATCTTTCTTTTTTATTATGTGTTCCTTGATTCCAGAACATTTGTTTGGTATAATAATCTTTGTGCTACCCTATTCGGTAGGCGGTTAGCCTTCTCCGCAAGAGTTATAGCTTGCGTTTACATAGAAATCCATTTAGGAAATCTTTCGAGGAGGTTTTGTGATTATGCTT
>JAEDDX010000051.1 GCA_016293615.1 Acetatifactor sp. | reverse complement strand
GTGCCGACGAGAGCCAAAACCAGCAGCAGACTGATTGCTTTCTTCGTATTCTTTCACATGCTTTTTCTTCCCAATGATTCTCTCTCATGTACTTTGGGCTTCTCTTTTCCGGAAAAAACGGTTCTTCAGTTCTTCAGCAGTGCTCAGACCGCAAACCGACCGGTCGTCTTTACCCAAATGTGACCAGGCTTTTCAACAGACGCGCCGAATTGAGCGGTTTTGTGAGGAAATCGTCCAAGCCGGCTGCCCTTGCCCGCTCTCTGTCTTCCGGAAACGCATTCGCAGTCAGGGCGATCACAGGAATACTTAATGTCTTTCGGAATGTTTCTCCTGGCATTGTTGACATTCATTTATTTGATTTGTCACTAACATAACAAAAACCTTCCCTGTACTTTGGCCAGTCTGGGAAGGTTTTTGTCTCAAACAACGGTCAACCACTCTGTGGCGATTGCCTTTACAATTATATTATAACAAAATTGCGGATATTGCAAGTTTTTTCTTCCCTTCAAATCACGAAGCATTCACGCAAGTAAACTTGCATCATGCTTTCTCGCTCCTCCACGCGACGACCGTCCGCTTCGTGCTTCGCACTCCCGCGGACGCGGCTATTCATAACTACGCACTTCGTGCTCCGTTATTCATATCCGTTCGTTCGTAAAATAAATGCGACCCCGCAAATAAATTTGCAGGTCGCATTTGTTTTACTCACTGTCTTCGCTTAATTTGTAACCCATGCCCCAGATGGTCTTAATGAGGTCGCCCTTTTCGCCCATCTTGCTTCTGAGTTTTTTTACATGGGTATCTATGGTGCGGGCGTCGCCGTAATAATCGTAGTTCCAGACATTGTTTAAAATCTTCTCTCTGGACAGGGCGATGCCTTTATTCTCCACAAAATAGGTCAGCAGCTCGAACTCCTTGTAGCTTAGTTCCACAGGTTGTCCGTCAATCGTCACCCGGTGCGCTTGTTTGTCGATTTCGATACCGCTGCAGCTGAGCTTCTTGCCGCTCTCACGGTCACTGGTGCGCCGCAGAATTGCCTCAATGCGTGCTACCAGCACCTTCGGGCTGAAGGGTTTCGTGACATATTCATCTACGCCCAGATCGAAGCCCTTGAGCTCATCCTTTTCATCGGAGCGCGCCGTCAGCATGATGACCGGAACCTTGGAATAATTCCGTATCTCCCTGCAGACCTCCCAACCGTCCAGCTTGGGCATCATCACATCCAGGACCACGAGCGCGATATCCTTCTGTGCAAAGAAAAGGTCCAGCGCTTCCTCGCCGTCTCCCGCTTCCACGACATCGAAATCACGCTTTACCAGAAAATCTCTCACCAGCTTGCGCATTCTGCTTTCATCATCGACTACCATGATCTTCAAACGATTCATCCGTGTCACATCCTTTCGCCGCATACCGCCGCTTCGGCCGTATGCCGACCTTTGGTATTATTTTAGCCCATATTTGTGTTCTTTTTGTGAAAAAAGACCTGAAAACTTTCGTTTTCAAGCCTTTCCGGGTAAGCCGGGCAGCCGTAGCCGCCTGTGCTCTTTGAAGTGGACTAGATGGGGGTCGAACCCATGTCCGAAGGATAATTCCCTGTCCTTCTACGAGTGTAGTTAGCCCTTTGACATTCCCTCTGCCACCCGGGGGCGAACGCCCTGATGGTTTTGGTAGCTTCATATTACGCCCGCTGTCTCAAAGCTTTGACAGTGTCGTTTCCTACGTAGTCGAAGCCAGGTTCCTTAAGCGTAGGTGCTCAAGGGCTGACTGCCGCCATTAGGCAGCGTATGCTAAATTATCGTTAGCGTTTATTTTTAATTTGGCCATTTAACGCATTACCATGCGACTCGCTTCTCCAGCTGCATATCCCCCGTCGAAACCAGTACTAGCCCGTGTCTGGTGATGCATGAAAACTGCATCCGAGAGGAACTTTGCCTCAGGTAATTGTAAGTATACAGAAACCTTTCTTCCCTGTCAATAGGTTTAAACCAGCGGTTTCATACGATACTTCCGGTGTTTTCGTCCGCTGTTTTTGGTCCGGATCAGAGATTTTTCACCTTGAATTCTCTCTCAAATTCTCTCCGCTGATCCTTCTTTGCGATGTCTTCCCGCTTGTCATAGAGTTTCTTGCCTCGCGCAAGTCCCACCTCTACTTTCACCTTGCCGTCCTTAAAATATACCTGCAGGGGGACGAGGGTAAAGCCTTTTTCCGCAATTTTGCCCTCCAGCTTGTTGATTTCCGTGCGATGCATCAGAAGCTTCTTCACGCGAAGGGGATCACGATTGAAAATATTGCCTTTTTCATACGGGCTGACATGCATTCCGTAGACAAACATCTCTCCGTTTTCGATCCGGATGAAGGCCTCCTTGATGCTGCATTTGCCCATACGCATGGATTTTACCTCCGTGCCGTGCAATGCAACCCCGGCCTCGTAAGTCTCGTCGATGAAGAAATCATGAAAAGCCTTCTTGTTGTTTGCAATCAGTTTCCGCTCTTTGCTCTTCTCTGCCATTCAAATCACTCCTTCCGTGTCTCATCCTCCGCAAGGGAGAAGTCGATCGTTTTCAAAAATAAGTCGACGCCGTCGACGCGCACGCGAACCGGCATACCGGGTCGGAAGCTTCGCCCGGTGATCTCTCCGACCATTTCATACTGTTTTTCATTGTAATAATAATATTCACCGGGAAGTTTGGACACATGAACGAGTCCCTCCACCGTGTTGGGAAGCTCCACATATACGCCCCAGGCAGTCACGCCGGATACGACGCCGTCAAAGCACTCTCCCACGAACTGCTCCATATATTCTGCCTTTTTGAGCTTATCGGTCTCACGCTCCGCCTCATCCGCGCGTCTCTCCGTGTCGGAGGAAGACTTGGCGATTCCGGGGAGGATCTCGCTGTAATGAGCGATTCTCTCCTCCTTGAGCCGGCCGCGGAGCTGTTCCTTGATGATCCTGTGAATCTGCAGGTCGGGATACCTACGGATGGGCGAGGTAAAGTGGCAGTAATATTTGCACGCCAGGCCAAAGTGTCCGGTACATTCCGTGCTGTACTTTGCCTGTTTCATGCTGCGAAGCGCCATTCTGCTGATCATTGCCTCCTCCGGAGTGCCTGCAACCTTGGAAAGAAGCTTCTGGATCTCCTTCGGATGAACCTCCTCGCTTCCCACCTTGCCGCCCTTCCTGCCGACGGACTTCATGTAATAGCCGAAGTTATTGATGAAAGCAGAAAGTCCGCTGATACGGTCCATGTCCGGCACATCATGCACACGATACACAAAGGGCAGTTCCAGCCAGTAAAAATGCTGTGCCACCGTCTCGTTGGCTGCGAGCATGAAATCCTCGATAAGGTTGGTCGCGACATTTCTCTCATAGGGTCTGATATCGACCGGATGCCCCTCGCCGTCTACTTTTATTTTACACTCCGGGAAGTCAAAGTCAATGGAACCTCTGGTTGTCCTTTTCTTTCGAAGAAGCGCGGAAAGCTCCTTCATTTGGACAAGCATCGGAAGCAGGTCCGAATACTCTGATGCATCCACGGCTGCGGCTGCTTCCTCCCGGGCAGGTTCAGCCGTCTTACCCGGCTCTTCCCCGGCAGCTGCCTCCTCCTGCTCCAGCAGGGTCTTTACGATTGTATAGGACAATCTTTTATCGACGCGGATCACGGATTCACAGATCTCATAATCGGTAATCTCTCCACTTGGGCTGATCGTCATCAGACAGCTTAACGCCAGACGGTCCTCCCCCTGATTCAGCGAACAGATTCCGTTGGACAGCGCATGCGGCAGCATCGGAATCACCCGGTCAACGAGATAGACGCTGGTCCCGCGCCTGATTGCCTCACGGTCCAGAGCAGATCCCTCCTGCACATAGTTTGAAACATCCGCAATGTGCACGCCCAGATGATAGTTCTGTCCATCAAAGGTCAGGCTGACCGCATCGTCCAGATCCTTCGCATCCTCACCGTCGATGGTCACCATCAGGACATCTCTCAAGTCTTTTCTGCCGGTGCAGTCCGCATCGGTCACTTCCTTCGCCACGCGCTCCACCTGATTCATGATCTTCTCGGAAAACTCTGTCGGAAGCTCATGTGCTTTCACAATGGACAAAATATCCACGCCCGGGTCATTCTGATGACCCAGGATCTCAACGATCTTCCCCTCCGGGTTTTTACCGGGTCTGCCGTAGTCCGTGATCTCCGCTACGACTTTATGACCGCTGACAGCGCCCTTGGAGCGCTCCACAGGCACAAACACATCCGCGGGAAGCTTGGCAAGATCCGGCACCACAAAGCCGAAATTCGCGTTTGCCTTGTCATAGGTTCCGACAACTGTCTTCATGCCCCGTTCTATCACCTTCACAACCTTGGCTTCCTTGCGCCTTCCGCCGTCTCCCGGCAGAAGCACGATCTGGACGATGTCTTTGTGAAAAGCACCGTTTACCATATCCTCCGGGACAAAAAAATCTTCCGCCTGACCTTCCACTTCCACAAAGCCAAAACCTTTGGCATTGCTGATAAAGGTGCCGGTCAGGAGCTTTCCGTTGTTTTTGATATATTTCCCCTTCTCAGTCAGGGTCATCTTCCCTTCCGAGAGGAGCTCCTGCAAAATACCGCGGAACTCTTCCCTGTCCTGCCTGGAAACCTGAAGCAGCATCGCAAGCTCCTTCTCTTTCATCGGAACATAGAGGGAATCATTCACAAGGTCACAGATGACCTTTTTTCTTTTTGCTCTGCTGTCTTCTATCATTGCTCCTCCTTAAATCTTCGTGGCTTCTGCATTTACTTCGCGGGAGAATCTCGATTCTCCCTATGTTCAGCTGAAACAAATGGTCGGGCGAAGCAAGCTTCGCCCTGCGCTTGGGTTCCTTCCGAAGCATTCGTAAATGCCCTTTGCTTCGCAAAGTCGCCACTTTGTGGCTTCTGCATTTACTTCATGCATGTTCAGCTGAAAACAAATGGCTGCTTCGCAGCCGCTTGTTTTCAGCTGAACATGCAAAAAGACACTCTTGTGTTCACAAGAGTGTCTTGAATGGTTTTAGAATACATTCAGGTTGAGGACGATCGCCAGAACCATGAACAGGATGGCAAGATATTTTGTAACTTTTACCATTCTGCCTTCCATGGAGCGGCTCTTGTTCTTACCCCAGTAGCTCTCGGCAGCTCCGCCGATGGAACCGAGTCCCTCGGATTTGCCTTCCTGTAACAGAACCAACACAACAAGTGAAATACATACTATAATAAATATAACCGTTAATACGATTCTTAATGCTCCCATTTTGCACCTCCTAATGTCAAGCAAAGATTATGTTAACATACATACCGGAAAAAGGCAAGGATATTTTTCACTTACGGGAAAAAAGAAATATCATAGGTATACTGCGCATTCTCAAGCATGATCTGTTCCATCTGCTCTGTGTTTTCGCATGCGTGTAAACGAATATTTGTATAGACAGCATCCACCGGATCTGTCTCAGAGATGACACAGGCGTTCTGAATCAGGTTATGAAAGCCTTCCGCCCCGAGCGTCACATACGGATTGCGGTAATATACCTTGCCGTCTTTCTCTATCCGGCAGAAGTAGGCCTCTTTCTCCCGCAGGGGGAATGCACGGAATACACTCGCTGCAGAACCGGGCTTTGCAGGCAGGGTCTTCTTCAGGGCGACACCCGAATCGGTCAGCTCATAGACGCAGTACTGCGCCTTGTCATAGCCGGACAGCGTCACACACAGCCCGCTCTCTGCGGTCAGATATCCTTCCGTATACCCGTTCTCCTCCAGAACTCGTGCCACAAGTTGCAGCAGGTAGGCGTCCTTGAGCAGATTGAGATCCAGCACCTCATAGGGGATCTCCAGATCCTCTAACAGTTCCTGATACTGCGCGGAGATATCCAGCCGCACCGTGCGGGAGCCGTTTTCCCCAAAGGTCAGCGCAAAGTGCTCCGGCTCTGCGGTCATCCGCGCCAGCCTCCCGATCCTCTCCGCCTCCTCTTCGTGGAGCAGAGGGTCGAAATCCTCAGGATGCTCCAGTATCAGGATGGAATACCAGTATCGGTACAAAGCTCCGGCAAACATACTGTAGCCTTCCTGTTTTTCGGTTCTCTCTACCGCGTCCTTCAGCACTGCATAAAGCTCTTCATTCACTTCGACCTCTTTGCCGGGATTGTGATTGATCGTGGCCAGATTAGGGTAGTTTTCATACTCGTTTGCAGCATCGAGAAGCTTGTAGGCGCGCTGCAGTACCGTACTGTAGCAGTCCTGCACGCGCTTCATCTCTTCCTTGATTTCGTTGCTGCTTCCCCTGAAGTAAATTTTCAGTTCATAATCGTTGCCATAGATCGGTGCCTGCGCATCCGGGCTTTCCGCTACGACCTGCAGCCCCTCGGACTTTTTCCCGAGGGAAGCGATGGCGTAAGAAAACGCTGCCAGTGCAACGATACAGGCAATCACAAATAATACCACCCGCAGCGGTACATGTTTCGTGCTTACAATAATGGAATCGTCTTTCATCTGCCTCTTACAAAAATAACTAACCGCGCTCTGCGATTAGTTATTTTTACCTTCTTACTTTTGTTATCTGTGACTATGATTCACCAAAACGAATCTTTTTATACTGCTCGATCTCAGCCGCATTGCCAAATACCATGTGCCCGTTACCGAGGTCGACAAGTTCAGGCTTCTCAGTCTCGTAGTCGTGCATGGAAGGATCGTAAACAAGGAGCTTCTTATCCTTCTCGATCTTGGGATCCGGTACAGGAATTGCGGAAATCAGGGACTTGGTATAGGGATGCAGAGGGTAGTTAAACAATTCCTCGGACTCTGCGATCTCCATGATTCTGCCCTTGTAGATTACCACGATTCTGTCGCTGATGAATCTGACGATGGAAAGGTCGTGTGCAATGAACAGATAAGTCAGGCCCCTCTCCTTCTGGAACTTCTTGAGAAGATTGAGCACCTGCGCACGGATGGACACATCCAGTGCAGAAATAGGCTCATCCGCAATGATGAACTCGGGCTCCATCACGATGGAACGCGCAAGTCCGACACGCTGTCTCTGTCCGCCGGAGAACTCGTGAGGATAACGGGTCAGATGCTCAGGGAGCAGACCGACCTCTTTGGTGATCTCCTCAACCTTCTTCACACGGTCCTTCTCATCCTTGTACAGATGGAAGTTGTACAGACCTTCCGAAATAATATAGTCAATCGTCGCTCTCTCGTTCAGGGAAGCGGAAGGGTCCTGGAAAATCATCTGAATCTTCTTGATAACCTCTCTGTCTTCCTTTCTTGAAAGCTTGCCGGAAATTCTCTTTCCGTCATAGAGAATCTCTCCTGCCGAGCAGGGATTGATTCTTACGATGGCGCGGCCGACAGTCGTCTTACCGGAGCCGGACTCGCCTACCAGTGAAAGGGTCTCCCCCTTATAAATATCGAAGCTTACGTTATCAACTGCCTTAAAATGCTTTTTGCCCTTTTTAAAGACAACATCCAGATTTCGGATGGATAACAAAACTTTCTTTTCATTTTGTTCCATAGTCTCTCTCCTTATTCACCGAAATCCACATAGGATTTGAGCATCTTCTCGTGCAGATTACGAATACTTTCAGGGGTCTCAACCTTGGGTGCCCTGGGGTCTAAGAGCCATGTCTTGGCAAAGTGTGTTTCGCTTACCTTGAATACAGGCGGCTCCTTGACATAATCGATCGCCATGGCATATCTGTTTCTCGGTGCAAAGGCGTCACCCACGATCTTGTTGTACAGAGAAGGCGGTGTGCCGGGAATCGAGAACAGTTCGCTTCCTCTTTCAGCCAGCTGGGGCAGGGAAGAAAGAAGTGCCCAGGTATAGGGATGTCTGGGATCATAGAAGATCTCTTCCACGGTACCGACTTCCACGATCTGTCCGCCGTAGATAACCGCTACTCTCTCGGCGATATTTGCTACCACGCCAAGGTCATGTGTGATAAATACGGTCGTGAAGCCAAGCTCCTTCTGCAGATCCTTGATCAGCTGCAGAATCTGTGCCTGAATGGTTACATCCAAAGCGGTCGTAGGCTCATCACAGATCAAAATCTTAGGCTGACAGGAAAGCGCGATCGCAATAACGATTCTCTGTCTCATACCGCCGGAATATTCAAAGGGGTAATCATCGAATCTGGATTCGGGATTGGGGATACCAACCTTTCTCATGATGTCAATGGTTCTTTCCCTAGCCTCCTGATTGGAGCACTTCTGGTGCTTCTGGATAACGGTCATGATCTGCTTACCGATGGTAATAACAGGGTTCAGGCTCGTCATGGGATCCTGGAATACGGTAGCGATGCGGCAGCCGCGAATCTGCTGCCAGTCGTTGGTATATTTCACCTTTGCACAGTCGATGATGGCATAACCGTGAAGAATCCGGTTCTTTTCATCGATGGAGCGGAACTCTACGCGGAACGCAACCACTTCAAAGATCTTGTTGAGCACCTTGGGGTCGTTCAAGTTCTCACCGATGCTCATGGCAAGCTGAAATGCCTTCTTCAGCTTGTAGGTAAAAAGGATCTGATCCTTCAAAGGGTATCTTCCGATGGAGAGCAGGATCTCGTAAGCAATTCTCTGATTGCGCTCGAGTACTTCCTTCTTCAGTCCGAACTCAGTGCCTTCCTCATCGGCTTTCGCAATCTTCTCCCTGCGTCTGATCGTAAGCTCCTCGATCTCCTTTTTGTCCGCAGCCCTCTTTGCAGAATCTGCGCCATACTCACGGCGACGCTTTGCAGTCAGATCATCCCGTTCTGCCGAGATCTGCTTCAGCTGTGCCTGCAGTGCGTTGATCTTCTCATTGATCTTTACCATCTCTGCGGCATCTTCCGCATTCTTCTTATCCAGGGTCCACAGATGGTTGGTCAGGTCAATGATGTTCTCCTCTGCATCCTTGATTTTCGCCGCATATTCTGCACTTTCCTCGTCCGACAGAGACTGTGCGGCTTCAATTGCTTTCTTTTTCTTCTGAATCTCCACATATTCAGCCGCGCCGCGCTCCAGTACGGAGTATGCGTCCAGCATGTGTTTGAGTTTCTTCAGAAGTCTCTCATTGCGGGGCGTCAGCTTTACCTCGGTCTTGGATATCTCATCATCGGAAAGCACGATGGAGCCGTGAGAAACATATCCGTTGGAATCAAGCAGACCGGCGAAGGTCTTAGTCAGCACGGACTTACCGGAGCCGGACTCTCCTACGATTGCAAGAGACTCATGCTCATAAACATCCAGTGACACATTTCTGATGGCGGTGAGGGTTCGTCCTCTGACATTAAATTTTACATCTACATCCTTCAGTGAAAGAAGAACTTTTTTCTCATTCTTTTCGTTCATATTCCACCTCACTACATCATATGTGTTCTGGGATCAGAAGCATCTGCAAGATTCTGTCCGAGTACATAGAGAATAATTGTAATTGCGGAAGCAATTGCAACAGGAGGCCAGAATTCCCAGGGATAGGTCAGGAAGCCTGTCTGTGCCTGCTGAATCATACGTCCCAGGGAAGGAACGCTCGCGCTCAGACCGATACCGATATAGGACAGGAACACTTCCATGGAAATATAGGAAGGAAGCTCTGTCGCCAGAATGGTAACGATAACGGATGTCAAAAACGGAAGGATATTCTTGGAGATCACGCGCGGAATCGGCGTACCCAGGCACCTGGATGCCAGGGAATATTCACGGTCACGAATGATCATAACCTGCGTTCTGAAGAAATATGCGATTCCGAGCCATCCGGTGATGGTCAGCGCGAAGATGAAGCTCCAGAAACCGGAACCAATAACATATACCAGAACGGCAATCAACAGAATCATCGGGATATTCGCCACGATGTTATAAATCACAAGCATAACTGCGTCAACCTGCTTGGAGTAACCCCAGACTGCTCCGACGATGATGCCGACTACCATGTTAATGGAAGCGCAGATGACTGCCAACAGCAGGGAGGTTCTCGCAGACGAAACGATACCGTACAGGATGGAGTTGCCCATGGCACCTGTTCCGAGCAAATATTTAAAAGAGAAGCCGCCGAACATTTCCATTGCTGCGGAAGGTTTTAAGTTAAAGGAAGACGCATTCGTTACATTCTCAAAAGGATCATAAGGCCAGAAGATCGGCATGATAAAGGATACCAGCACGATCATGACCAAAAAGATGATCATTGCAATATTGATCTTCTTCTTGAAGAAAACGCGGAATACCGATCTCCAATAGGAATAACGGGGCGCGATGATCTTCTCGGAAGCCTTCATGTCTTCCTCTTCCACAAAACGAAACAATTCGTCTTCGTTGTATTCTACAGTATTTACAGACTGACTCATTATCTGCCGCCGCCTCCTTCCTCAGAGAGTGAAATTCGGGGATCATATTTTGCTAGCAATACATCTCCCAGGATCTGGGCAAGGATGGAAAGCGAGGTATAGAATACCGTACATGCAACGATGATTCCGTTATCGTGAGAGTTGATCGCCGTCGTAAGCAGTCCGCCGACGCCGGGTACGGAATAAACTCTCTCTGTGATGATGGCACCGGTCAGACATCCGAGAATACTTGCCGGGATACCGTGTACCAGATAGATCATGGCGTTCTTGGAAATATGAATGCTGAAGATCTCCTTCTCAGACATACCCTCCGCTCTTGCGAACTTGACATAGTCGGAGTTCATCTGGTCGATCATATACCGTCTCATCCACTTCATCAGGCTTCCAATGGAAGGAAGTGCCAGGGAAATGGTAGGCAGGATGTAGGCAAGCACCTTGACTTCCGCGTTCGCAAACTTATACGGCAGATGGAACAGGGAGGTTCCCAGTGCGGCAAACATGAAGATATATGCCAGGGAAGGTACCGCCATGATGAAAATAATATAGGCATTGCCGAGCTTGTCGGCCAGTTTGTCTTTTCTTCTTGCCATCAGAATACCGAGCGGCAGACCAAGCATATAGGAAATGATGGTTGCGATCAGACCGATGACAAATGAGTTCTGAATCATGGAAAGACCGCCCCTCTTATACTGATAAACAGTATACTGGTCCGGGAACTGCGTCTTCTCCACATCGCTTAAGACGCCGGGATTGTAGGACAGGGAATGGAAATCGATCGCGGTCTCCACATACTCATCCGTACCAAGCATCGCAGGATACTGCTGCATGGTTTTGATAAGCTCTCCGGTCGGGTTGTTGATGACACTGGTAATCTCCTGTCCTCTGTAGGTGGTAAAGGAGGTACCTAAGTTGATATGAATCCAGTTCTGATGAATGAACGGGAAACGATTGTCAAAGTAAAGCAAATACTTGTGCTGGGTGCCGGAACCGACTACGGCGAACAATCCGGAATAGGGATCCTTCTCCACTCTGATATAACGGTCGGTCAGATTCTCATCCTTCACATCGTTGGTGGTTTCAATGGTGATAAAACCTTTTATATAATCAAAAAGCCTGAGCACGGGCATCTTCTCGTGAACGGCGAGCAGATAACCCTGTCCGCCCGGCTTAGTTTTTCCGGACTTAAAAACCATGGGGGCAAAATATTTGAAAGTATACCCCTTGGCCTGATATTCTTGTATAAATTCCTGAACGGTTGCATTAGACTGGAAATTGTCCGGATCCTGAACAGCATTCTTGTCTGCGAGATAATCCGGCTGTGAAAAATACTCTTCACCGTAGATTTCGACATATTTGTCCTTTACAAAGGATGTATAGTCACGATAGGTCAGATATCCATACTTTTCATATTGCGCATATTCATAAATGCTTCTGTCATTGTTGCTCTTCTTATTCCACATGTCATCTGTCTGAAAGATAACATTTCTCTCAATCATTGTGTATACCAGAACCATTACAAGCATAACCACGACAAGAAGAGAAAATATCGAGAATAATATTCTTTTAAACATGTATTTTTTCATACAGTCAACTCATCCTCCATTTCCGGTTGCATGGTTTGCAAGAAAAGAAATTTCATCCATCAAACCCCACAAAATCATTCTCATCAAGACACAGGGGGATAAAAATATCCCCCTGCGCTTAGTCACAGTACATTCAATTCGGCTATTACAATGTTCCGTCGCCCTGTTGATTAGAACAGACCGATTACCTTTGTCATGTAGCCTGCACCCTCACCAAGGAAGGTATCAAGGTATGTGGAAGGATCACCGTAGTCAGGACCCCAACCGGAACCGTAGAACATATCATAGCAGCCTGCTTCACCGTTGGATGCACGGTAGCCGGTTGCATAATAGTCATCGGGAGTGGTAGCCTCTACCAGATTGATCTGTACATTCTCTGCACCGAGAGCGCCCTCTACTACAGACTTGTATGCTGCTGCCTGAGCGGTCTGAGCATCAGATGCGGAATAGTATACCACATCGATCTGGATGGGGAAGCTTACGCTGTCGCCGAGTTCGGACTTAGCTGCTGCAAGAGAAGCCTTTGCTCTCTCTGCGTTGTACCAGCCGTCAACACCGTCCTTTACGGTAATGCCGAGATCCATCTTGTCGCAGTAGTACTGTACCATCTCACCATAGAAGGTACCTGCTGTGAAGGTATGTCCGTCAGCATCGGTCACATCACCGGAGAGCTGAACGAACTCAGGATGTGTATACATGTTTCTGAGGTTGGTGCATGCAAGCTCGTCACCGCGGATAACTGCGTTCTGGGTCTTCTTGTCGAATGCATACTGAAGAGCCTTACGGAAGTTCTTGTTCATCAGAGCCTTAGCAGTATCAATCTTCTGCTGCTCGGTCTTGGTGGAAGCACAAGCGCCGCTCTCAAGAGCGAAGGTACCACGGTTCAGGTTCAGGCCGCCGAAGTAGGTGGTGGAAGTGGTATCGGAAATGTAAGCGTACTTGTCAAAGTTACCGTCAGCCTTAGCCTTGTCAAGCAGACCGGTAGATGCGCCGAGAGCAACACCTGCGTAGGTTCCGTTCAGTGCATCGTTGTAAACTGCATCAGGGTTCTCGCCGTTGTCGAATACCCACTTGATGGAGTTCAGGGTAACCTTGTCTGCATTGTAGTAGTTCTTATTCTTCACGATCTTGATCTCAGAATCCTTCTGAAGCTTCTGGATCAGGAAAGGTCCGCAGTAAACCTGGGAAGCTACATCCTCGGAGTTACCGTAGGTATAGGTATTGGTATCTGCACTTGCTGCAGCATACTCATCAATACCGAATACTCCGCCGTGAGCCTGGTAGAAAGGATCACAGATAGGAAGGAAGCAGGAATAGGTCAGCATGGTCAGGAAGTAAGAAGTAGGAGCCTCAAGAGTGATCTCAAGCGTATAGTCATCTACTGCCTTATAACCAACCTCAGCAAAGCTGCCGCCGCCAAGATACTCGCTTGCGCCCTTCACAACGCCTTCAACGAGCCACTCAAGACCTGCCTGAGTATCCAGCATGTGCTGGAAGCCTGCTACGAAGTCCTGCGCGGTTACATCTGCGTATGCGGTACCCTCGGAAGTATACCACTTAACACCCTTACGGATGTGGAAGGTATATACGGTACCGTCGGGAGAGATATCCCAGCTCTCAGCAAGAGCGGGTGTCATCTGTCCGAGATTGTTGTACTCAACAAGACCGTCTACACAGTTTACAGTGATCTCTGTATCAGACTGGGAGCTGGTGTTGAGCCAGTCAAGCGTTACAGGTGCGGTCTGGAAGGTTGTGGTGTAATCCTTCTGAATGGTATGTCCCTTGGAGGTAAGGTATGCAGCAGGATCGTACTCGCACTCGCCTGCAACTGCCTTAGCCCACTCAGCGAGCATGTCTGCGCGCTCCTCGGGAGTGCAGAATTCATCAGAGATAACCATGCTCTTAAGACGGTCATCATCGTTACCCCACTGAACATAAGGAATGGTTCTGGGAGCTACTCTGGAAATGGTGTATGCGCCGCCCTGAGTCGTGGTGGGGATCATACAAGCTGAATCAAGAAGGTATGCTTCTGCCTGAGCAAACAGCATAAATCTCTCATCAATGGTAGCTGCAGCCTTAGCTGCATCGGTCAGGGCTGTAAACTCGCCGAGAACGGCTTCGTATACATCCTCGTCATCGGCACGGACATACTCTGCTGCCACAGTTTCAGCGCCTGAGCTGCTGCTTTCAACAACTTCGCTGGAGGAACTGCCAACAACTTCAATGGGGTTGCCGCTTTCTGCCACATCTCCGCCGCAGGCTGTAAGGCTTGCAAGCATGGATGCAGCGAGAAGAATGCTAAACACTTTCTTCTTCATAATTTTATCTCCTCTCGATAAATAGATTTGATGACCGGCACCTGTCTTCGACATTCCTCGACTTTTATCGCGTTACTTCTCTGCTGCTTTATTGCAGTAAATTATTTCGTAATACAAAAAAAGTGCCTTGAACATCATTGTTCAACGCCATGAATAAAAAAACAAGTGTCTGTCTCTCACATACAACAGTTACTATTATACATATGATAAACTGTTTGTCAAGAAAAACAGACAAATTGTCTTATCGGCGTCTCGCTTCCGTCTTAGTTTTTTCCTGTCTCAGGCTTATGAAATATGGTCTTTCCCGGAAACTCCGAAGCACAACCCAGTTCCTCTTCTATGCGCAGCAGGCGGTTATACTTGGAAACTCTCTCGCTTCTTGCCGGCGCGCCCGTCTTGATCAGCCCCGTGTTCAGGGCGACGCACAAATCTGCGATCGTCGTGTCCTCCGTCTCGCCGGAGCGGTGGGAAACAATTGCGGAAAAACCGCCCTTCGCCGCAGTCTGGATTGCTTCAATGGTCTCTGACAGGGTTCCGATCTGATTGTATTTGATCAGGATCGCATTGCCGGCCTGCAGATTCATACCCTTCGTCAGCCGCTCCGTATTGGTCACAAAGAGGTCATCTCCCACCAGCTTCAATCTGTCGCCGAGCTCTTTTGTCAGAAGCTTCCAGCCTTCCCAGTCCTCCTCGTCGAGAGGATCTTCGATTGACACGATCGGGTATTTGTCCGCGAGCGACCGATACAGTCCGATCAATTCCTCCGCGCGATACTCCTTGCCGGATTTGGGCAGTTCATATACGCCGGTTCCCTTTCTGCTCTTAAACTCACTCGCCGCCACATCCATGGCAAAACAGATATCCTTTCCGCACTCGTAGCCGGCGCCCTTCACCGCCTCGCAAAGAATGTCCAGCACTCCCTCTACAGAATCGATGTCAGGGGCAAAACCGCCCTCATCTCCGACCGCCGTGGACAGGTATTTCGCGGAGAGCACCTTTTTTAAGCTGTGATAGACCTCCGAGCCCATTCTCAATGCTTCCCTGAAAGAACTGGCCCCGACAGGCAGTATCATGAACTCCTGAAAATCGATGGAATTTCTGGAGTGTGCACCACCGTTTATGATATTCATCATCGGTACCGGAAGAACCTTTGCACAGATGCCGCCCAGGTATTCATACAGGGAAATATGCAGGGCGCCTGCCGCTGCTTTGGCTACGGCCAGAGAGACCGCCAGAATCGCATTGGCGCCAAGCATCGACTTATTGTCCGTACCGTCCAGGTCGATCATCCTGCGGTCCACGGCAACCTGAGAGGATGCGTTCATCCCGAGAAGTGCAGGCGCAATCACCTCATTGACATTGTGCACTGCCTTGGTGACGCCAAGCCCTGCATACCGTTTCTCAAAGTCGCGAAGCTCCACCGCCTCGAACTGTCCCGTACTTGCGCCGGAAGGCACCGCTGCGGTCCCGGTGTACTTTCTCCTGTCGGCGTCACTTTTTACCGTGACAGACGCCTCCACGGTCGGATTTCCCCTGGAATCCAGGATTTCTCTTGCGTATACTGCCGTGATCTCCAAAAAGACAGACATAAAAATACCTCCTTACCGGTTTGAATTCTTTCTAGAAATCATTCTCACCTGTAAAGAGGTTTTTATGCGTAGAAATTCATTTTTGCATGTGTTTTGACCGCCGCTCCGGCCGCATTCCGTAATCCCGCGTACCGAAAGAATGTGCGGTAAAACCGTCAGTATGCTTTTCCTGCGAGGATCTCACAGTAGTCCTTGTAATTCTTCTCAAGAAGCGCCGGCGTATCAAGACCGTAAGGACACTTCGCCTTACACTTTCCGCAGTGCAGACAGGATTCGATCAGCTTCATCTTCTCCTGCATCTGCGGCGTCAGCTGGGCTGCTGACGGGGCGCGCCTGATCATCAGGCTCATGCGCGCACAGTTATTGATCTCGATTCCAACCGGGCATGGCATACAATAGCCGCAGCCTCTGCAGAACTCTCCGAGCAATTCCTCTCTGTCATGAGCGATCACAGCGGCAAGCTCCTCACTCATGACGGGCGGATTCTCTATGTATGACAGAAATTCATCCAGCTCACTCTCCCTCTGAATGCCCCAGATGGGAAGCACATTCTCGTATTGCGCCTGGAACGCATACGCCGCCGCGGAATTGGTGATCAGTCCGCCGGAAAGTGCCTTCATGGCGATGAAGCCCATGCCTGCTTCCCTGCATTTCTGCACGATCTCAAGGTCTTTTTGCGTTGCCAGATAGCAGAACGGAAACTGCAGCGTCTCATACAGTCCGGATTCAACGGCCTCATTGGCCACATCCAGACGGTGGTTGGTGATGCCGATGTGCCGAATCATCCCTTTTTCCTTCGCTTCCAGCATTGCCTCGTAGAGTCCGGTGCCGTCGCCGGGCCTGGGGCAAAACGGCGGGTTATGAAACTGATAAATATCGATATAATCCGTGCGAAGATTGGTGAGGGAAGTATGCAGATCCTTCCAAAAGTCTTCTGCCTTCTTCGCGGCTGTCTTGGTCGCAATGTAGATCTTCTCCCGCATTCCGTCGAACGCTTCTCCCAGCTTTTCCTCGCTGTCCGTATAAAAGCGTGCCGTGTCATAAAATGTCACGCCGTTCTCATATGCTTTTCGCAAAAGTCTGACCGCCTCTTCGGTCGAAATTCTCTGGATCGGCAAAGCTCCAAAGGAGTTCTTTCCGACCGTAATCCCTGTTTTCCCGAGTGTTACCTGTACCATATGCTTCCTCTTTTCTCAAACAAACCTTGTATTTCCTCCTGCCAAGCGCTCCCAAGATCACCGGCGGCGCTATCTAATGTATAGCATGTATAACAGTAGTTTCTTTCGTGCAGAAATTCCTTTTTACGGTCTGAATGTTTCTTTGTCTACCACTTCGTAAATATCTCTTCCGGTCTTTGCTTCGAAATATGCCTTGAGCGCCATGTTGGCATCCCACTTTGCCTGCGAATAAGAACCATAGCGTCTTCTCACATCCTCCATGCGCGCTTCGATATCCATCACGCCCTCGCTTCCGGCCAAAGAATCACACAGCTGAATCAGGGAGTCATACTCATCCGGCACAACCTTTGCCAGACTGGTCCTGATAAGTTCAAGTTCCTCATCAGAAGTATCAAACTTACCCACATATTCATCGATTGTCCGATTCGGAAAGGAGTGCGTAAGGCAGATTTTTGCGACCTCGTCATAACCAAGAGACATCATATAAGAATACCCGTCAGACACATGACCCAAATGCCTGACGCCAAATTTTCTTCCGATATCATGGAGCAGTCCGAAGACATACGCTTTTTCTGCATCCAGATCTGCACTTGCCTCTGCAATCCGTTCTGCGCAATGCGCCGCCACGCGGCTGTGATTCCCCCATGGTCCCGGATTACACTGTTCTGCTTCCCGAAGCAGTTTCTCCGCCTCTTCTCTCGTAGGTATCATAGATTGTTCTCCTCCATTTTCCGGTCAGGGTTCCATTCTCCGCCGACCAGTCTAATCCGTAAAAATCAGGTAGGAATACACGCTGTTTTCCGGATTTCCGCCCTTGA
The DNA here is from genome assembly GCA_016293615.1 of Acetatifactor sp. GTDB lineage: Bacteria > Bacillota > Clostridia > Lachnospirales > Lachnospiraceae > Acetatifactor. Next base: position 1,162 of record JAEDDX010000051.1, on the reverse strand, counting down.
TGAATTCGGCGCCGACCGTTTTCCGATAGAACTGTTCCGCTTCGCTCACCCATCCGATGATTGCGTAAGCGTAGCCATACTCGCGCATACTGTTCAGAGTCGCAAGCAATCATGACTGCCCAATCTTCTCACCCCTGCGCTCAGGATCCACCCCGATCGGCCCGAAAAAACCTTTTGCTGAAGCGTCAAAGCAGGCAAAAGAATCTGTGATTTTCATATACAAACTAGAGTAATTATACTGTTTTTTCTCAAAAATGTCATCTTAATTCTTTTCTCGATCTTTATGAAGGATTTCTTAAGAGACCGGAGGCCCTACAAAAAATGACGCAGCATCCTCTCAACCAATTTCGTATTCAGTGGACTCGTACCGGTTTCAAAACTGTACAAAAGAGTTTCTCCATACCAATATCCGCCCTCTTCATATAAGCGCAATTTCTCCAGCGCACTCCTGATATATTCCGGATCGTCCATCATACCAAAATGCTCAAAAATATAAGTTTTTCTCTGCTTAACATGCAGAATCAGGAAGTCAGGATAGACAGTCTTCCCCTTTCCGAGGTCCAACCGAGGTTCATAAATGTAGGGAATATTGTTGCGATAAAATAAATCAGCAAGTATCTTCTCCGACTTCGACCGGACCGCTTCTCCCTTTTCCGTATAAATGGCCAATGTGTTTTGATAGGGATTTGCAGAGCCCTGATAACTCTCATACCATCTTTTTATGTACATTTCATCCGGCATAACGAGCGGCTGAACCAGCTCTTTTCTGGCGTCAGTCTGTATTTCATATAAATCTCCGATTGAGACCTCATACTCCTTCCATAATCTCTTCGCCGCTTTCAGCCTCTCCTCAATCATTGTCAACGCTTTTGCGTCGTAAGTCTTCTGTGCGAGAGCTACGGCTGTCTCTTTGCACCCCGCCTGCAAATAAGTTCTTTGGCTGTCTTTATAATGATAATATTGTGGCTTACCGCTGCCTGTTTGATGAACATGCAAGGTCCCCTCCGGTGTTCTTGCCAATCGAGCCACCAGCTGCTCCCGCAATTCTTCCAACTCCTTAATTTCCCGTTCCAGACAAATTTTAAAGTTCCTATTCTTCATATTCTCCCTCGTATTATATAGTAGTAGTTTTTAGAGACCCTCTCCAAGGTCTTAATAACTA
>JAEDDX010000116.1 GCA_016293615.1 Acetatifactor sp. | reverse complement strand
CAATCAATTCGCCGCTGTCGCTGAAATCTGGCAGCCTGCCGTATTTCATACTCTTAATCGCAGGAAATACCCGCTGGGACATGACATCGAAAATGCGACGGGGATCATCATTCTTAAACTTGCTCCACCGCATGGACTGTCCGGCAACCGACTGTGGAAAAATCTTCGGCATTGTTGCGCCGGTCATATTTTCAAATTCTTCGTTTTCCAATTCCTTCTCATCGAGGGAACGGATGAACATGAGATAGGTAAGCTGTTCAATGACGGTCAAAGGGTTGGCGATACCGCCTGCCCAGATGTCCGTCCAGATTTTATCCACCTTATTTTTGATCGCACCTGTTATCATTTCAGTTTCCTCCAAAACCAGATAAAGATATGTTATATGTTATCCATCGCAGACTGAACCATCTCTTTATATTTTTCTTTGACTTCTACCGGACCGCGAATTGTGACCAACCCGCCGAAACCGAACACCCAGCTATAAAAGATGTGGGTGGGAGCCACATTCACAACGGCTCTGAACGAAGTCATATCATTTGCAAAGGTGGTCACATCTTCACCGAACCGGTCGATAATGGCATCCATAAGCGAATTGTCGCAGATCAGTTCTACTTCGCAGGGTTCGCACTGGAACATCCGGAAAGTGGTGTTGATATACGCATTGATATCAAAGCCTTCCGGTGCAGGAGTGGCTTCCTCATCAAGAATCTCCGGGTAGCTTGCAATTCGATCCACACGGAAGTTTCCAAGCCTCCCTTTGTAATCGTAGACTCCAACCATATAGTAATAATCACCATTCCATACAAGATGAAGCGGTGTAATCACATAGGGTTCTCCATCATGGCGGAGCTTTTGCTCCTTGCGGACATTGTACTGGAAGTATGTAAAAGAGATTTTCTTCTTCTGATTGATTGCCGTGTTGATGGCATCGATAATCATGAAGATTTTGTCGTTATTTGCCTTGATTCGACCCTCAACGGAGACATTTCGTTTCAGCTTCTCTCCCTGGTTAAAACCGCCAAGAGCGCTGATCTTTTCAACTAAACCCTTACTTTTGCTTGCCGGAATGAACTTGGCAGACTCAACCGCGTCAATCAGTAGCTTCAGCTCGGCATTGTCAAACTGGCGACTGACCAGGTTATACCGGTTTTGTGTTGACTTGGTTTCCTGAATATCAAAGCCGAAAGCAATCAAAGTATCAATGTCAGCTTGGATGGTCTTGCGATAGGATTCAATCCCGTATTCCTTTTTCAGAATATCAAGTATCTGAGCAATCGTAAGGTAATTGTCCTCGTCAGTTCTCTCAAAAATAATCTTGGCCACAAGGAACGGGCGCAGTTTCGCATTCTTTTCCATAGGTGAATAAGCTCCCATCAATCATTTTCGATGACTTCCATCAGGTCGCCGATATCGCAATGGAATACCTTACATAGGCGGAGCATGACTTCCATGGATACCGGTTTATTCTGATTGAGCTTTGTCATGGAGTATTGGCTGATTGAGGCAGCCACTGCCAGTTCGCTCTTTTTCATTCGGTTGTCCTTCATAATCTGCCAGAGCTTATTATAGCTTACTGTCATTTCGACCCCTCCTGACGCAGCATCCCAAATAGTTACAATTTCATATAGTACATTATAAGGGATTGATTTACAAAATACAAGCAGTTCAATAAGAAATCCAATAATATTCAGTCGAGTTGGCGCATAATCGCACCACCTTGGCATAAAATTTGAGGTTTTGATGTTATTTGCCAAATTGAAATCAGAACAAGTATCAAATTTGTGTTTCTAATTCTTTTGGAATCTGACTAAGTATCGTGGCTTCTGTCGGAAGTATTGATTCATGGATATACTTATTTCAGAACGAAAAACATTCCGAAAGGATTAACGCCATGGATCAAAAAGCAATTGGCAAGCGGATAAAATCAGCAAGGGAGAAGAAGGGCCTGACCCAAGAACAGCTTGCAGAACAGGTTAATCTGAGCCCAATGCACATAAGTGTTATTGAGCGCGGAAATAAACTTCCAAGGCTCGAAACTCTGATCAAAATCGCAAATGTTCTGGATGTATCTGCTGATACGCTGCTTCAGGATGTTGTGAACAATCAGATTAAACTCCGCACTTCAGAGGCTTCTAATCTCATAGCTCAGCTTTCCAGAGAGGATCAGCGTCGTGTCCTGGCTGCTCTGCACAGCTTTGTAGAATCAACAAAATAATGCAAAAGTCGGTAGTCTTCGATGACTACCGATATTTTTTACTCTCGACAGGGTTTGATTGATTTCGACACAGCAAATAGAATAGGCTAATTCTGTAAGATTTAGTTCTTTTCAGTAAGAACAAATATCTAAACATATTGCGACACGATTCAACAAACGAAAGGAAATGCCTATGTACACTGTAAAATCAATTCTCACCCAGGTCACAGATTCCGAATTAGTATTCCAGAACGTTATGGAAACACTTCGAACAGTTGATCCGTCTTTTGAAGATGAGCACCGGCAGTATCTTCATTCCGTGGACACCCTAATGAATTCTTTACGCACAGAGGACAGCACAAAAGTTATGGGGTACATAGCCGCCAAAGAAAAAGCATTCTGTTCCGAAATGATCTATATTGCATGGCTTGGCTTCCAGCAGAATATTGCGTGTTTCAGAAACCCGATCAATACAGAGTTTCTCAAATTGGATTACGAAACAATCCATCGAGAGAACAGCTTTCAGTCTTTACCGAATATACTGAGTGCGTTGTCTGCTATCAACGACTTCGACTGTTCCTTGAGAAGCCTTCCTGACGATATTCAGAATATTGCAATGGGAATCACCGATTTTTTCAGTTATCTTGAAACAGTTGGTTTTAAACTGGCACATTACTTCGGCTTTGCTTTTGCAGACCGCTTCCTTGGCCATGTTATTCCAGGATATACCCCGGATTCTGCTACAACAACGCAATATGCAATGATGCTTCAGGAGTATTTGGATTTTAATCTCAGTCTCTTAGATTGATCTACATATTCTTTCTGCTGTAGATATCTTCAGGTGGGTAGTTCGCTTCACCTGCCATCATGACAGGTACCACCTGCCACCAAGAGGGCATAGAAACCCCTTGGCGGCAGGTGTATTTTTTATTCGCCGTGCAGCTTGTAGAGCAAACTGCTTTTGCCGCCTTTGGTTCGGTAGCGCTGCTGCGTTTCCAGAAGTCCTGCCTTGCGGAGATCCCGCAGGGCACGGCGAACGGTGGATTGGGAAAGTTTCAGTTCTTTGGCAATGGTGGGAATCGCAGGCCAGCATTCCCCATTCTTATTGGCTCTGTCAGAAAGATAAATATAGACGGATAGCGCACGGTGCGGCAGATCCATGCGGTACAGGAAATTAAGTCTGCCCATCCGCAGTCACCTCTGCCAACACTTCCTGTGCCGTCCGGTCATGGCGCTCGGGTTTTAAACTGCTGCCCTTGGATTTGCGCTCCTTGGGCGCCTCACTCTGCGGCGGTTCATTGGCCTCCGCCTGATGCTGTGCTTGACCGCCTCCGGAAGCTTCTTTTTCTGCCGCCTCCGCTTCTTCAGCTTCCTTCGGATGGTATTTCATCATAATGCCGTCCTGAATCTCTTTCTTCTCAGCATACTGCACCTTCCGATTTCCGTGCTCCGGTACGGAATATGGATGTTTTTCATCAAATACGATGCCCCATTTGAAGAACAGCTTCAGGTGTACCTTCATGGGATGAACGCCGGTTTTCATGACTACG
>JAEDDX010000050.1 GCA_016293615.1 Acetatifactor sp. | reverse complement strand
GGAATATATTTGCTCATAGAGCCTCCTTCTACTGCTGTCAGAAGGCAGATATGAGTATACCACTAATGTGTGAAAGAATAAATGCTACTTATGCTTAAGTTAATTCCACCGCATAAGCGGGCGGTGGAATTAACTTAAGCAAGTTTCAAATCATGCGCGGCACGGATTTGAGACTTTCATTCTGCTCCGGAGAGTGGTATAATGAAACAGTCGGCGTTGTCGGTAGTTGCAGTGAGCCGGAACGCTTCTTACACGACAGAGAAACCGGGGGAGTATGCGAATGAGTTTACTGGAGATTTTGATCGTATTGCTGTTTTTGATTGTGGTAATAGGATTGGCAAATGAGAAACTTTTTCATCTGCAGAGTGACATAGCGCTTCTGTTATTGTCCCTGATCCTAGGAATTGTGATGTCGGGACTGGGAAAGCTCCATATCTCAAGCTTTTACGAGAGCTTTATCGGAGAGCTTGGAGAGCTGGGATTCGAAGCCTATCTGATGGACTGTGTGCTCTGCTTTATGTTGTTTGCGGGAGCGAGCAAGGTCAATATGCGTAAGTTCAGGCAGAATCTGAAAACAATCAGCCTGTTGGCACTGTTGACGACGGTTCTGTCCTCCTTTCTCTACGGCGGTATCTTTTATGGGCTGCTTCATCTGCTCGGGCTTGACATATCCATTTGGACCTGCGTCCTACTGGGGTGCATTGTTTCCCCTACGGATCCGATCGCCGCAACCGGTATTTTGAATAAGCTGGGACTTTCTAAGAATGTGACCTCTGTCATTGAGAGTGAGTCGCTGTTCAATGACGGAACCGGCGTCGCCTTGTTTGTTTTTGTGAAGAGTATTGTATCCAGAAGCGGGGAGAGCAACTTTCTGATGGTAATGGCGAAGGAAGTGCTCGGAGCGTTCGCCGTCGCAATGATACTTTCTTTTGTGCTCGGAAAATGTTTGGAGCTGACGACTGACCCCGTCAGGCAGATATTCATCAGTGTGCTGGATGTGGCGGCGGTCTATGTCATCTGTGAGCATTTCGGGTTTTCCGGTGTTATCGCATCCGTTGTCTGCGGTATGTATATCGCCAATGTGATGGAGAAGCTTGCCAGAAGGAGAGCGGTCTATGATCCGCACAATCTCTACATCGACTTCTGGGAGGTGCTGGACTCTATCTTCAATGCGATCCTGTTCGTCATGATCGGTATTTCTGTCATCAATACCAATGTCAGCCGCATCTTCCTGCTGCTGATACCCGTGGGTATCGTCTCGGTGGTCGTTTCGAGATTCTTAGGCGTAGCGTTTTCCAGCCTTCTGACCGGCAGAAAGAAGATTCCCAGTAATTACAGCTTTGTGGAATTTGTAACCCTGATGACCTGGAGTGCGCTAAAGGGCGGTCTGTCCCTTGCGCTTGCGCTCGGAACCGCAGAGTTTTTGCCGAAGGACATTTATCTGATTGTGTTGAATACGACATATATTACCATTTTCTTTACGGTTGTGGTACAGGGACTGTCCGTGTCTGCCGGGTATCGCATGATTGAAAAGCACAAGGCAAAGCGTATTCAGAGAAACAGTCTGGGACGGACGAATTAACAAAGAGGGGGAGAAGAATCATGAAGATCATCATTGTCGGAATGGGAAGACGAGGCATTGTACTTGCGGATTTGCTTGCAACGGAGGGTCATGATGTCGTAGTTGTTGACAGCAATAAACAAAAGGTGGAGAGCGTAACGGACAGATACAGTGTGAGCGGTGTTGTCGGAAGCGGTGTTTCCAAAGAAGTCCTGCTGAAGGCAGGCGCGGACACGGCGGATGTGGTCATTGCACTTTCGCCGATTGACGAAGTGAATCTGATGACTTGTATGATTGCCAAAAAGTGCGGTACCAGATATGCCGCGGCCAGAATCTTTCAGCCGGGGCTTTCCAACAGCAGAAACAGTCTGGCAGAGGACTTCGGAATCGACTATCTGATCAATCCGAAGCTTGAGACCGCTGCGGAGATTGTAAGACAGATCGGACTTCCCGGGAAGGTAAAGGCGGAGGCTTTCTTTGACGACCGGGCATCCCTGATCCGTGTGACGGTGGAAAAGGGAACTTTCCCGAAGGAGAGCATGAAGCTTTACGAGGTGAAGGATTACTTTGACACGGATATGCTGGTGACTACCGTGATCAGGGACGGAAAGCTGATCATTCCCAAGGGTGATTTTGAGATTCAGGTCGGAGATGTGCTGGGGATCATCGCCGGAAATGAACAGATTCAGGAGATCGTACTGAAGCTGGGACTGGTACAAAAACCGGCTAAGAAGGTGTTTTTGATCGGAGGCGGTGACATCGCGTATTATCTGGCAAAACAGCTGATCGAGAAAAAGCTTCAGGTCACCATTCTTGAGAATAACAAGAAGCGCTGTATGGAGCTTGCCGATAAACTCCCGGAGGCCAAGATCTGTTATGCGGACGGACTGAAGGCAGATATTCTTCTGGAGGAAGGTTTGAAGAACTCCGATGTCAGCATCTCGCTGACAGGAAGCGATGAGAATAATCTTGTCATTACACTGTTTGCCTGGTCTTTGGGTATTCCTTCGATTATAACGAAGGTGGAATCGCCTGACTATGAAGCTTTGCTGAACCGCGTGAATATCGATATCACCGTATCGCCCGCTGTGATTACGGTGGACAGCATGCTGGGCTTTGTCAGGGATGTCGCCGTCTATAACGAGAACGGCAACGATATTATCGCCGTGCATCAGATCGCGGGCGGATTGGCAGAAGCCATAGAATTCAGCGCTTATGAGAGTATGAAGTGTCTGAACGTACCTTTTAAGTCTACGGAATTTACGCTGAAGAAGAACCTTCTGATCGCCATGATCGTTCGCGGAACACAGTGCATCATTCCGGATGGAAACAGTGTGATCCGTGCGGGAGATAAGGTTGTGGTCATCAGTACGAAGAAGAACAATCGGGCACTGCAGACCATCAATGATATTTTTGCATAAAATGATATTTTTGTATAAGAAGACACAGAATATAAAAACCGGCATTCGCTGTGTGCGGATGCCGGTTTGACTCATTTCTATTTATTTCTTCATGGATGCGCGTTTTCTCATAAGAGGGTCGAGAATTTTCTTGCGGATACGCAGACTCTTTGGCGTAACTTCCAGCAGCTCGTCGGTATCGATGAAGTCCAATGCCTGCTCCAGAGAGAGAATTCTGGGCGGAACCAGACGCAGTGCTTCATCCGCGCTGGAGGAGCGGGTATTCGTCAGCTGCTTTTTCTTGCAGACATTGACTTCAATATCTTCGCTCTTGCCGGTCTGCCCGACTACCATGCCCGAATATACCTTCTCGCCGGGACCGATGAAGAGAGTGCCGCGCTCCTGGGCGTTAAACAAGCCGTAGGTTACGGTCTCACCCGCCTCAAATGCGATGAGAGAGCCCTGTTTTCTGTACTGGATGTCTCCCTTGTAAGGAGCATATCCGTCAAATACGGTATTCATGATACCGTTACCCTTGGTATCGGTCAAAAACTCTCCTCTGTAACCGATCAGGCCTCTTGCGGGGATGGAGAACTCCAGACGGGTGTATGTGCCGCCGGAGAGGGTGCCCATGTTGCGAAGCTCGCCCTTGCGCTGACCGAGCTTTTCGATGACTGCGCCGGCAAACTCGTTGGGGACATCGATGTAAGCAAGCTCCATGGGCTCGGTGCGCTTGCCGTTTTCGTCCGTCTTGTAGAGCACTTCTGCCTTGCTGACTGCAAATTCAAAGCCCTCCCGGCGCATATTCTCAACCAGTACGGAGAGATGCAGCTCGCCGCGGCCGGACACCTTGAAGCACTCGGTGGTATCGGTTTCCTCCACACGGAGAGACACATCGGTATTCAGTTCCTTGAACAATCTCTCACGGATGTGACGGCTGGTGACATATTTGCCTTCCTGACCGGCCAGGGGAGAATCGTTTACCATGAACTGCATTGCAATAGTGGGTTCGCTTATTTTCTGGAAAGGAATGGGTTCTACGGCCTCGGGGGAGCAGAGCGTATCCCCAATGTGAATGTCGGAGATACCGGAGATGGCAACGATGGAGCCGATGCCTGCTTCCCTGACTTCGACTTTGTTCAGACCGTCAAACTCATACAGTTTACTTACCTTCACCTTAAGCTGTTTGTCGGGCTCGTGGTGGTTACAGATGACGACCTCCTGATTGACCTTGATGGAACCGTTGTCCACTTTGCCGACACCGATACGGCCGACATATTCGTTGTAGTCGATCGTGCTGATCAGAACCTGAGTACCTGCCTCGGGGTCCCCCTCGGGAGCGGGGATATAGTTGACGATGGTCTCAAACAGAGGCTCCATGTTCACGCCGGGTTCCGAGGAATCGGTGGAAGCGATGCCTGCTTTCGCGGAGGCATAGATGAAGGGGCAGTCCAGCTGGGAATCGTCCGCATCCAGCTCCAGGAAAAGCTCCAGCACCTCGTCAACCACTTCGTCGGGGCGAGCCTCGGGACGATCGATTTTGTTGATGCAGACGATGACGGGGAGCTTTAATTCCAAAGCCTTGCGAAGCACAAACTTCGTCTGGGGCATGGCGCCTTCGAAAGCATCCACCACAAGAATGACACCGTTCACCATCTTCAGAACTCGCTCGACTTCCCCGCCAAAATCAGCATGCCCGGGGGTATCTATGATATTGATCTTGGTGTTTTTATACATGACAGCAGTGTTCTTCGCAAGGATGGTGATGCCGCGTTCCCGCTCAATATCGTTGGAGTCCATGACGCGTTCTGCAACCTCCTGACCTTCACGGAATACACCGCTTTGCTTCAGCAGCTCGTCTACCAGGGTCGTTTTGCCATGATCGACATGCGCGATGATGGCAACATTTCTTACATCTTCTCTTTTTTGTCTCATATTTACCTCGATTCTACAGACAAAATTGCTTTTCGTTCCCCAAAACAGGGGGGCTTGATTTCAAAACCACATGATTATAGCACCTTTTTTTTGAGGACGCAAGCAAATGCCCCTCTGAAAAACACTATTTATGCAGAAAATACGGATGTTACAGACTTATGGCGCGAGATTCCGCAAGATTAGACGATGGAAATAAGTACTATTGGCGGTGATTCTATTGTATATATAATAGTAGCCATCAGTGTTTGTTTCAGAGGGATGGGATTACCGGAAAAAGTCTTAGAACAAGAAGGGAGAACAGTATGACAGATAAGGTAATTGAAAATAATCAGGTAACGGTTATGGGGGAAATCATCAGTGGTTTTACATACAGCCACGAGATATTCGGGGAAGGTTTCTACATGGTTGATGTAAGGTGCATGCGTCTGAGTGAAAGCTACGATATCATCCCTGTGATGATTTCGGAACGGCTTCTGGATGTAACCGCAGACTACACAGGAGAGCTGATCTGTATCAACGGTCAGTTCAGATCTTACAACAGGCACGAAGAACGCAAGAATAAACTGGTCCTGTCGGTGTTCGCGAGGGAAGTCATTTTTATCGATGACCTGGAGGAGAGCTCCAAGACCAATCAGATCTATCTGGACGGATATATCTGTAAGGAACCGATCTATCGCAAGACGCCTCTGGGGAGGGAGATCGCGGATCTTTTGCTTGCCGTCAACCGTCCGTACGGTAAGTCGGATTACATTCCCTGCATCTGTTGGGGGAGAAATGCACGTTTTGCAAGCACCTTTCATGTGGGAGAGCGCTGTGCGGTCTGGGGGAGAATCCAAAGCAGGGAATACATGAAGAAGCTGGATGAGGAGCATGTGGAGAGAAGGACGGCATATGAGGTGTCGGTCAGCAAACTGGAACTGTGCGAGGAGGAGGTCCCGGTACAGGAATTGAGAGTATGAACGGAAAAATAAGCATTGACATTACGAATTGAAAATGCTATGATGCTATAAATACGAGATAGAGGTTGCGTATTTCATCAGTATCCGGATTGATGCGGCAGGCGCAGTTTAAGATGCGGAGAAAGGGGAAGACGCCGAAAGACGAGACCACCTGAAGTCAGATCTTGGGCATACGGTTAAGAGCCGTATGACTGTCATCCGGATATCGGATGGGGCGCTATCCGATCAATATATCGCAAGAATATTGTTCGCCGGCGCTTTATGTGCCGGCGTTTCTATTTTCGATACTGATTCACAAGACTCACATGATACAGACGGAGGAGAGAAACATGTCAATTTTTAAGGGAGCGGGAGTTGCTATTGTAACTCCTATGTTTGAAGACGGAAGTGTAAATTATGAGCAGCTTGCGGAACTGATTGAGTTTCAGATCGCTCATAAAATCGATGCGATCATTGCATGCGGTACGACAGGAGAGTCATCCACACTGACTCACGAAGAGCATCTGGATGTCATCGGATATGTAGTGAAAAAGGTAGCCGGAAGAGTGCCTGTCATTGCAGGAACCGGATCCAACTGTACCGAGACGGCGATTTATCTTTCCACGGAGGCGGAGAAGCTCGGTGCTGACGGTCTGCTGCTGGTTTCCCCTTATTACAATAAGGCTACCCAGAACGGTCTGTATGCGCACTTTAAGGCGGTCGCTGAATCGGTGAAGATTCCGGTTCTTCTGTACAATGTTCCGAGCAGAACCGGCTGCAATATCCTTCCCGAGACGATCGTCAGACTGTGCAAGGATGTGGAAAACATTGTCGGCGTCAAGGAAGCGAGCGGCAACATCAGCCAGATCGGCCATCTTGCGGCAATCGCTGACGGGGCAGTAGACATTTATTCCGGAAATGATGATCATATCGTGCCTGTTATGTCCCTGGGCGGCATCGGCGTCATCAGTGTGCTCGCAAATGTTGCACCCGAGAAGACACATGAGATCTGCCGGACCTATCTGGACGGAGATGTAAAGACCAGCATGAAGCTGCAGCTGGAGGCGATGGAGCTTGTAAATGCTCTGTTCTGTGAGGTAAACCCGATTCCTGTCAAGAAGGCTCTGAATCTGATGGGAATGAAAGCCGGAGTACTCAGAAGACCTCTGACCGAGATGGAACCTGCAAACAGTGCCCGTCTTGAAAAGGCAATGAAGGAGTACGGAATTCTGTAAGATAACCCGGAGGTACGATCGGTATGACAAGAGTAATTATGCATGGATGTAACGGTAAAATGGGTCAGGTCATCAGCGGATTGATTGCTTCCGATGAGGAAGTGGAACTGGTGGCCGGAGTGGATGCCTATGATGATGGGCACAATCCCTACCCGGTGTTTCGGACAATTTCAGAATGTAATGTAGAGGCTGACTGTATTATTGACTTTTCGGCAGCGCCTGCGGTGGACGCTCTGCTGGACTATTGCGAGGCAAAGCTGGTTCCCTGCGTGCTGTGTACAACCGGTCTTTCCGAAGCCCAGCTTGCAAGAACGGCTGAAGTATCCAAGAAGGTTGCCGTACTGAAATCCGCAAACATGTCACTGGGCATCAACCTGATGCTGCAGCTTTTGAAGAAGGCGGCCGATGTGCTTGCGCCTGCCGGTTTTGACATTGAGATCGTGGAGAAGCATCACAATCTGAAGCTGGATGCGCCCAGCGGCACGGCACTCGCACTCGCGGATTCTATCAATGAGGAATTGAACGGCGCATATGAATATGTATATGACAGAAGCACCAGAAGAGAGAGACGCCCGAAGAAGGAGATCGGAATCAGTGCCGTACGCGGCGGCACCATTGTCGGGGACCATGATGTGATCTTTGCCGGCTCTGATGAAGTAGTAACCTTCTCTCACACGGCATACTCTAAGGCAGTGTTCGGAAAAGGTGCCGTTCAGGCAGCTAAATTCCTGGCAGGAAAACCCGCCGGAATGTATGATATGAGCAATGTAATTGAGGCAGTCCTTTCCTGATAGGGAGGGACTGCCTGTCCTTATTATCTGGTACGGGTTTTGTTTGTGTTTGTACCGGTTTCGGAAGGGGAGACGGTGTCGGAAGCTGTGCTGCTCTGACCGCCGTTGCCTGTGAGGTCGTCCGCAACATTGTCGATACCGTTTGTGATATCGTGAACAGTATCGTCGATGACATTGCCGGTATCGTCCAAAAGAGAATCACCCGCGTTGTTGTTCCCTTCCGTGACGGAATTGTTGAACTCGCCGTTTGAGGACGAGGGCGCAGTCTCGGATACGATGGGGCTTGAGGATGCGTTCTGATTATTATTGTTCATATTGTTGTCATTTGTTTTATTGTTGGAACATGCTGTTGCCGTAAAAGTGAGAATCAGCAACAGACAGATTGCCGAAAGCCTGTGCATTCCGGCTGAAGAATTCTTTCTTTTCATAATTTCCTCCGTTCTGCAATTGCATTACATTTCCAACCAGCTGAAACAGTTTCAGACTGATTGGGAATAGTATCTGCGGACGGAGAAAAAATATTCATGAATGTTTTTTGAGTGAGGTAAAGATGGAGTTTCGACCTTGTATTGATATTCATAACGGTAAAGTAAAACAGATCGTCGGAGGCAGTCTGAAGGACAAAGGCGACTGTGCGACGGAGAATTTTGTCGCGACGCATGACGCGGCTTATTATGCGCAGCTGTATCGAAAAGCCGGCGTCAGAGGAGGACACATCATCATGCTCAATGCCGCCTCGAGCGAGTATTTTGAGGCGACGAAAAGTCAGGCAGTGGCTGCCCTGAAGGCCTATCCGGGCGGACTTCAGATCGGCGGAGGAATCCATTGCGAAAATGCGTCCGAGTATCTCGAAGCCGGTGCATCGCATGTAATCGTGACCTCGTATGTATTCCGCGACGGCAGAATTCATTATGATAATCTGAAAAAACTGGCTGACACAGTGGGAAAAGAACATCTGGTTCTTGACCTGAGCTGCCGCAGGACGAAGGACGGCTATCTGATTGTCACGGACAGATGGCAGAAGATGACCGAGGAGAAGGTGACGGAAGAACTGTTGGACAGACTCTCCGATTACTGCGACGAGTTCCTGATCCATGCGGTTGACGTGGAAGGGAAGGCCAACGGAATCGAGGAAACCCTTGCCGGATTTCTGGGAGGCTGGGGAAAAAGACCTCTGACCTACGCCGGAGGAGTGCATGAGTATGATGATATTCAGTTGCTCAAACAGCTCGGAAAAGGCAGAATCAATGTGACTGTGGGAAGCGCGCTGGATCTGTTCGGAGGAAATCTGGCCTTCGAAAAGATACTTCAAATCTGTCAAAATGCATAAATTTACATCTGTATTCCGGCTTGATTTTGTCCTATGAGTTGTAAAATATTGTTAAAATGTTACAAAAATATCAATCTGTCATTGATGCAGAACAATACCTATGATAAAATCATACTTATTATTTTGACACGATTGTCATGGAAATGAATGCAATAACAGCATGCACCGTGTGCTTTTGGGAAAGGTATTGAAAGGCATAACGATATATGAAAAGGAAAAGTCATAAGCGCAAACAGGACCAGGTCATGATTCTTACGCCGGAAACTGCAGATGGTGAACTGAAGCAGGTTCGTATCCTGCACGGCCTCAGTGTGCTGCTCGGCGTGATACTTTGTCTCGCATTCGGCAGCCTGATCGGATTTTCTTTCTTTCAAAGCAGTGAGAAGGCGAAGGAGAGGCTTGAACAGCAAAAGACAGCCATTGCTCTGGACGAAAACATTCAGAAGCTGGAACAGGAGAAGGCGGCACTGGAGCAGGAGATCAATACTCTGAATGAAAAGATTCAGATTCTCTGTGATACAGTGAACCAGAAGACACAAAACGAGGATACGCTTACGCAGGAACTTGAAAGACAGTTTTTGCCGTCGGGTTTTCCTTTGTCGAAATCAGCCAGTATGGATGAGCTGACAGAAGGTGATCCCATGTGCATTTTTACGGCTTCTCCGGGTGCGATGGTAGTTGCAGCCGGAGGCGGTGAAGTACTCGCGGTCAACGATGACGCGGAGTACGGCCACAATGTGTGGATCGACCATGGAAACGGCTATATAACGATTTACCGTAATTCCGGTGAAGTCAAGGTAAAGCAGGGTGAGAAGGTCAATGCGGGCAATACGCTTTTTCTGATCAATGCCGACAACTGTAAGCTGGGGTATCAGATGCTTTTGGACGGCACCCATATCGATCCGATGACGATGCTGGAAATCAGCGGATGATGAACGGAGAGGTGACAGACAGATATGTTTGGCAGAAACAAGATAACGATTGCGGCTATCATTGGCAGGAATGTGGTTTGTAACGGTGATTTTACTTCACAGGAATCCGCGCGTATCGACGGAACCGTGGAAGGCAATGTGATCATCGGCGGTACTTTGATTGTCGGTGAGTGCGGCGTGGTAAACGGCAATGTGAAAGCCAAGGCGGCAGTAATCGGCGGCAGGGTGTACGGCAATGTGGATGCGCCCGAGAGAATCGAACTGACCACGACGGCGACCCTGATCGGCGATATGAAGACGGCGGCGGTTGTTGTGGATGACGGAGCTGTGTTCCATGGACACTGTGACATGGGAAGAGCGAACGCGCAAGAAGAGCAGGCTGCAGACGTTGAGGACACTCAGACCCGGAAGACGCCGGCGGATGTACCGACGGCTGAACCGGCGCAGCCCGATAAGAAGGAGAAAAAATCCGCAAAGTCCGCTTTTTTCAAAGCACTTCGCGAGTTGAAGGAAGCCGGAGAAGCACCCGCTTCGCAGGATTCGTCACAGGAGGATGCTGTGACCGGACAACCGTCTCAGGGCGAAGAGCAGATCAGGGAAGAGTAGAAGAAAGTATAAAAAGATAAAAAAAATCCCGATACCGTTTTGGCATCGGGATTTCGTCTGTCAGGCGTTCTCTTCGCCCGAATTCATTCTGGAAAAGACCATCTCATAACCGTCGTTTCCGTAGTTTAAAGAGCGGTTGACACGGCTGATGGTAGCGGTGGAAGCTCCTGTTTTCTCCGCAATCTCAAGATAGGTCTTGTGGCTTTTGAGCATTGCTGCAACCTCAAACCGCTGTGAGAGGGAGAGAAGTTCGTTGACAGTGCAGAGATCCTCGAAAAAGCTGTAGCAATCCTCTCTGGTCTGCAGGCAGAGAATCGCATCGAAAAGGGCATCTACAGCCTCTGTTTTTATCTTCTTATTCATATCAGACACCTCGTTTTTGTTGTTGATGGTAAGATACTATGAAGATTTTAACATATTAAAGTTTTAAAGTAAAGAGGCGAAAGTGTCGAAACGGGAAAAGTTTTGCAAGAAATAGAATGGCAGAAGAAGAAAATGGTTGTCATGTAGTATTGAATACTATATAATAGAGTAAATAGAATTCGATACTATGAAAGAGGGATTCCGATGACGATAGACGGCAACGATCTGATCAACAGTATTCTGGCCAGTCTGGAGAGAGTGGACTATATCAGGCCGGCTGACATTCCCAATATTGAACTATATATGGACCAGGTGACGACCTTCATGGACAGCAGACTGCGCTCGACCCTGCGATATCCTGATGAAGATAAGATTCTCACGAAGACGATGATCAATAACTACGCGAAGAATGATCTGCTTCCTCCGCCGGTTCGAAAGAAGTATTCGAAGGAGCACATTCTCCTTTTGATCTTCATCTATTATTACAAGGGTGTGCTTTCCATCAGTGACATTCAGACGCTGTTAGAACCCATCACGACAAGATTCTTCCACAACACCGGATCGTTCCACCTGCAGGATATTTACGAAGAAGCATATCACATGGGAAAAGAACAGCTGGATGCGCTGAAGGAGGATGTCAAGAGGAAGTATGCCTATTCGCAGCAAACCTTTGAGAATGCGCCCGAAGAAGATCAGGATTTTCTGAAAAAGTTCGCATTTATCTGCTCGCTGAGCTTTGATGTCTATATCAAGAAGCTCATCATCGAGAAGATGATCGATGAAATAGCCGCGGAGAAGAAGCGCACGGAGCCTGACAGGAAATCAGACAAGAAATCTGAAAAGAAATCTGAAAAGAAGAAAAAGCCCCAGAATCCGTAATCACACGAAACAGTAACCTTTTCATATTCCTCACATACGATAGAACATCATGTAGAAGGAGGAGAGTATGAAAAGGTTTTCTTTATGGAAGAGAGTGGGCTTCGGTTTGCTGACGGTTGTTCTTGCTTTTGCCATCACCGGCTGTGAGGGCTCTAAGACCGGGGAGGGCAAAAACAGGCAGAAGGTTGTACTAAATGAAGTGGCTCATTCGATTTTTTACGCGCCAATGTATGTGGCGATTGAGAAGGGATACTTTGAGGAGGCGGGAATCGACCTCGAACTGGTGACGGGGTTTGGTGCGGATAAGACCATGACTGCCGTTTTGACGGATGCCGCCGACATTGGCTTTATGGGCAGTGAGAGCTCGGTTTACACCTACGTGGGAGGAACCAAGGATTATGTCGTGAATTTTGCGCAGCTGACACAGCGTGCCGGGAATTTCCTGGTGTCAAGAGAACCGATTGAGAATTTTTCCTGGGAGATGCTCAAAGGAAAGACCGTGCTTGGCGGAAGAGCGGGCGGAATGCCTCAGATGGTGTTCGAGTTTGTGTTAGAGAAACAAAACCTAAAGCCCGGAACGGACCTTACGATCGACCAGAGCATTGATTTCGGTTCCACGGCAGCGGCCTTTTCCGGCGGACAGGGCGACTTCACCATTGAATTTGAGCCGCACGCGACAGCCCTGGAGCAGAAGGGGGACGGCTATGTGGTGGCATCGTTGGGTATGGAGTCCGGCTATGTTCCCTATACGGCTTTCTGCGCAAAGAAAAGCTATCTGGAGGAAAACCGGGAAGTGGTGCAGGCATTCACCGATGCGCTGCAGAAGGGGATGGACTATGTGGCAACCCACTCGGCAGAGGAAATCGCAGACGTGATCAAGCCGCAGTTTCAGGAGACTCAGAAAGAAACGCTGGTTGCAATCGTAGACCGGTATGCGAAGCAGGATACCTGGAAGCAGAATCTTGTGTTTGAACGGGAGGCCTTCGACCTGCTGCTAAGAATTCTGGAGGATGCCGGCGTCCTGCAGGAGAAGGTGCCCTATGAGGAACTTGTGACCTGTGAATTTGCAAATAAAGCCGCTGAATAAAATGAGACCGTCCGGGTTTGTCCCGGGCGGTCATTGCCTGCAGAATGAATGATAAAATTATTTGATTTGGATGTTTTTCATCGCCCAAAGCTGAAGGGCTTTGGCGTTGGTGCTGATTTTTTCTAAGGAATCGAGAATGTTTTCGAAGGATTCCCTCTCGCTTTCATCCACGATGCCGTCCTCGGAGATGGCAATGAGGGAAGAGCGCAGCGTGTCAATATCGCGGAGGGAACCTAACACCTTCAGCGAAAGACGGTCAAAGTCATCGATGGTGACCTCCCTCACCGTGTCACGGCCGATGGGACATTCCTTCGCACAGTAGGAGTTGCAAAGCTCCGGCACATTATATGCAGCCGCCATGGCCTTCACTTCCTCGGGATAAGGAGATAAGGTGTCCAGTTCTATCCGCGCCAGTCTGGTGCGGTCCATGCCGATGATCTCGGCGGCTTTTTCCCTGCTTGAAAACTCGCTGTTGGTCTCTCCGGCCTCGCATCGTGCGAGATAGTACATATTATCGGCTGCTTTCGTTGCTTTTTTTCCCATATATTTTGGCGCTCCTCATGCTATAATCTAATTGTAACTCAAAACAATCTATTTACAGTTTATTAGATGTGAGTGGATTTGTAAAGATTTGTTCGGGCAAATTGATAATTTTGTTGATAAAAGTCCCGGCATCTGATAAAATGTAATAGTAAATTTGCTCAAAACATGGGACCTGTTTTGACAAATGGGGGACTATAGAAAACGGAGGATAGTAAAAATGGGTTTGATTAAAGTAATTAAAGATGCTGTCGGCTCTACCATGGCGGATCAGTGGAAAGAATATTTTTATTGTGATTCTCTTTCCAATGATGTCCTGATGGTAAAGGGGCAGAAGAAGGTTAACGGCGGAAGAAACGGAAATAACGGAAGTGACAATATTATTTCCAACGGCTCCGTGATCGCTGTCAATGAAGGCCAGTGTATGATTATTGTGGACCAGGGCGCCATCGTTGATGTCTGCGCAGATCCCGGTGAGTTCGTGTTTGATAATTCTTCTGAGCCCAGCCTTTTCTACGGCAATCTCGGTGACAGCGTCAAGGCTACCTTTGCTACCATGGCAAAGAGATTTACCTTCGGCGGCAATACCGCTAAGGATCAGAGAGTGTATTATTTCAATACGAAGGAGATCCTTGGCAACATGTACGGAACAGCTACCCCGATTCCTTTCCACTGTGTTGACAAGAACACCGGGTACAGCTTCGAGACTGTGATGCGTGCAAACGGTACCTACACATTCAGAATCGTAGACCCGCTCATTTTTTACAAGAACATCTGCTCCAATGTCAGAGACCGCTATGTGAAGACGGAACTGATCGCTGCCATGAGAAATGAGTTCATTCAGGCAATGCATCCCGTGATTGCCAAGATCAGCGCTCAGGGCGTACTTCCCTCCGAGCTGATGGCTCACACCGAAGAGCTGCTTGCACTTGCGAAGGAGGCTCTGGCTGCGAAGTGGTATGAGGGTCGTGGTATCGAGATGATGAACATGACCATCTCTCCTTCTTTCCCTGAGAAGGATCTGGAGAAGATCAATAAGTGGGCAGATACCGCTGTGCTCAGAAACGGCGCAATGGCTCAGGCAAGACAGACGGAAGCTATGGCTAACATGTTGGAGAATCCCGGCAAGGGCGGTGACGCTACCTCCGGTATGATGAACATGATGGCGATGCAGATGATGAATAATATGATGAATGGCGGCATGATGGGCGTACAGCAGGCTCCCGTACAGCAGCAGGCTCCTCAGATGCAGGCACCTGTTCTCGGCTGGACCTGCAGCTGCGGCAAGAGTGACAACAGAGGAAAGTTCTGCGCGGAATGCGGCTCTCCCAAGCCTTCAGAGGCAGGCTGGACCTGTTCCTGCGGCCATGTAAACCAGGGTAAGTTCTGTGCAGAGTGCGGAAGCAAGAAACCTGCAGGCGCTCCCATGTATAAGTGCGACAAGTGCGGCTGGGAACCTGAAGATCCCGCAAACCCTCCCAAGTTCTGCCCGGAGTGCGGTGATGTCTTCAATGAGAACGATATTGTTTAATTTAGCAGTTTGAGTATCCTGTAATGTCATGCAGCAGTCGGGATTCAGCTTCGGTTGATGAACACTGCTGCATTTTGTTGCGCAGGAAAGCAATACAAAAACGCGGAGGTAACAATCTGATGAGTAGGTATGATGCGTTAAACAGAGAACAGAAGAGAGCGGTGGAATGTACGGAAGGACCGCTTCTTTTGCTGGCCGGGGCAGGAAGCGGCAAGACCAGAGTTCTGACCCACAGAATAGCATACCTGATAGAAGAGATGGATGTAAAGCCCTGGAATATTCTGGCAATCACCTTCACCAACAAGGCTGCGAAGGAGATGAGGGATCGTGTAGACCGCCTTGTGGAATACGGTGCGGGACAGGTCTGGGTATCCACCTTCCATTCTATGTGTGTGCGCATCCTGCGCCGGCACATTGACCGGATCGGGTTCCAGAATGATTTCTCCATCTATGACACCGATGACCAGAAGTCGGTGATGAAGAGTGTTGTCAAAAAACTGGAGATCAATCCCAAGCAGTACAAGGAGCGTGCTTTGCTCTCCGCCATCTCCTCGGCAAAGGACGAGCTTGTCAGCGTGGAGGAGTACGAGAAGGAAGCGGCGTATGATTCCAACAAGGTGGTCTATGCGAGGGCATATCGTGAGTACCAGGAGACCCTGCAGAGAAACAATGCTCTGGATTTTGATGATATTATTGTCAAGACCGTGGAATTGTTCAAACGCTGCCCGGAGGTACTGAACTCCTATCAGGAGAGATTCCTCTATATCATGGTAGACGAGTATCAGGATACCAATACCGCGCAGTTTGAGTTGGTGCGTCTTCTCGCGCAAAAGTACAGAAACCTATGTGTCGTCGGCGATGATGATCAGTCCATTTATAAGTTCAGAGGCGCAAATATTCGGAACATACTGGACTTCGAGCTTCATTTTCCGGAAACCGCAGTGATCAAGCTGGAGCAGAATTACCGCTCGTCCCAGACGATTCTGAATGCAGCCAACGCTGTCATTTCCAACAATGTGAACCGTAAAGCGAAGGCGCTCTGGACGCAGAGAGGGGCTGAGAGCAAGGTGCATCTGAGGACCTTCGACAATGCGTTTGAGGAGGCTGAGTTCATTGCGGAGGACATTGCCGGAAAAGTGAAGGCGGAGGGGATCCGATATAAGGATTGTGCGGTGCTGTACCGCACCAATGCGCAGTCCCGTCTTCTGGAAGAACGGATGATTCTCGAGGGCATCCCCTATCTTGTCGTGGGCGGTGTAAACTTCTATTCGAGAGCGGAGATCAAAGACATTCTGGCTTACCTGAAGACCATAGACAACGGCAGGGACGAGGTCGCCGTGCGCCGAATCGTAAATATTCCGAAGAGGGGAATCGGTGCAGCTACACTGGATAAGCTGAGCGCACACGCCGACCGGATGGATTTTACGCTGTATGACATCATGGAGATAGCGGATGAAGTACCCGGGCTGGGCAAGGCGACGGCTAAGATCAGACCGTTCGTGGATCTGATCGAGTCCTTTAGAGACCGGGTCGATGAACTCAGTGTTGCGGAATTGATTCAGGAAATCGTGGAGCGGATCGGGTATGAAGAGTATCTGAAGGACAACGATGAAGAATCCGCCGAAGACCGTATGAATAATATCAACGAATTGATCACGAAGGCTGTGGTGTATCAGGAGAGCGCAGAGAATGCTTCCCTGACCGACTTTTTGGCTGAGGTAGCGCTGGTGGCTGATATCGACGCCGCGGACGAAGAGGAGGACAAGCTGCTTCTGATGACGCTGCATGCTGCGAAGGGACTGGAATTTCCGCATGTCTATATTGCAGGAATGGAGGACGGTCTGTTCCCAGGACAGACGGCGATCTACAGTAACCAGACCGAGGATATGGAGGAGGAGAGACGGCTGGCTTATGTGGGCATCACCCGGGCTAAGAATGAACTGACGCTCTCCTGCGCAAAATCGAGAATGATCCGGGGCGAGACCATGTATTTTCCGGTCAGCCGCTTTATCCGGGAGATTCCGGAGGAACTGCTGGACAGTTCTCTGCCGAAGAGGAAGGTGTTCCCCGAAGAAATGTTTTTGGGGGATGTCTTGCGTGACAGAACACAACAGGTACCCCGGACGCAGGAGGGAGCTTCCTTCAGACCCAGAGCAATCATTCGGCCCAAGGCAACGCCGGTTGCAGACAAACCGTTTATTGCCAAAGGAATTGACAGCCTCAACAGGGTGGCAGGTATCAGCAAGGGCTTGCAGAAGGAGCAGCCTGCAGAGATCGATTTCGGGGTCGGAGACAGAGTATTTCATGTGAAATTCGGCGAAGGAACGGTCACTGCGATGGCAAAAGAGCCCAGAGATTATAAGGTCACCGTCGACTTTGACGGGGCCGGCACAAAAATTATGTATGCATCCTTTGCAAAACTCAAAAGGGTGTAGTAATTTTTGAAACGAAGTGATATAATATACTTGTATTATTCAGGAAATGATGGAGGTAATCATTATGAACAAGATTGAAAACCTGATTGAAGCTGCTAAATTGAACGAACTTCTCGGCAAGAAGGAAGAGAAGAAGAGCAATGTTGTTTTGATTGTTCTTGCAGTGATCGGAGTCATTGCAGCTGTTGCTGCCATCAGCTATGCTGTTTATCGTCACCTGAATCCCGACTATCTGGATGATTTTGAGGATGAGTTTGAAGAGGATGACGAAGACGATGAAGATTTCTTCGTAGACGAGGGAGAGAACTAAGCCAATGAAAAAAGGACAGGTATATGAGGCTCTGGTTGAGAGAGTGGATTTTCCCAACAAAGGAATTGCTCATACCGATGAGGGAACCGTTGTTGTGAAGAACAGCCTGCCCGGTCAGAAGATCAAGCTTAGTGTCAATAAGACGCGAAAAGGGAAGGCGGAAGGCCGGCTCATCGAGGTGATTGAAAAGTCGCCTTTGGAGACCGGTTTCCCGTGTTCCCATTTTGGTGTATGCGGAGGTTGCACATACCTTTCCCTGCCTTATGAGCAGCAGCTCAAAATCAAGGAAGCACAGGTGAAAAAGCTCCTGGATTCTGTCCTGCATAAGCAATCCGCTCCTTGGCTGTGGGAGGGCATCAAGGGAAGTCCTGTCTGTTATGAGTATCGCAACAAGATGGAGTTTTCCTTCGGCGATGACAGAATCGACGGCCCGCTTACCTTGGGAATGCACAAAAGAGGTAGCTTTTACGATGTTGTGACTGTCGATGACTGCAGAATCGTGGACGCTGACTACCGTTTGATAGTTAAGACCGTGTTGGACTTTTTTACGAAGGAGCAGGTGACATTCTATCACAGGCTGCGTCATGAGGGGTTCTTAAGGCATCTTCTGGTGCGGAAGGCGTCGAAGACCGGCGAGATTCTGGTGGCACTGGTCACTTCTTCCCAGAATCCCTGGGGGAAGGATGCGGAAAAGGGCTCCGTGCAGGTACTGATCGACGGTTTTCTGGACGCCCTTTTATCCAAGGCGTGCGCAGGAGCGCTTCAGGGAAAGTTTGCCGGCATTCTTCACATTGTCAATGACTCACAGGCGGATGTCGTGCAGAGTGATGAAACAAGGGTGCTCTACGGGCAGGAATTCTTCTATGAGGAGCTTTTGGGACTTCGGTTTAAGATTTCGACCTTCTCCTTTTTTCAGACGAACTCCCACAGTGCGGAAGTGCTGTATGAAACTGCAAGGGAATATGTAGGAGACATCGGGAAGAAAGACGCGACCGTGTTTGACTTATATAGCGGAACAGGCACGATCGCACAGCTGATTGCTCCGGCCGCCGGCAAGGTCATCGGCGTGGAGATCGTGGAGGAGGCTGTCGAAGCGGCCGGACGAAACGCGCAGGAAAACGGTCTTACGAACTGCGAGTTTATCGCAGGCGATGTGCTTAAGGTTCTCGATCAGGTCGCGGACAAGCCGGACATGATCATTCTGGATCCGCCCAGAGACGGCATCCATCCGAAGGCTCTGCCAAAGATATTGCAGTATGCGGTTGATCGTATCGTGTACATCTCCTGCAAACCGACCAGTCTGGTCAGAGACCTTGAGGTGATACTTGACAGCGGTTATGTTGTTGAGAAGGCCGTAGCCGTCGATCAGTTCCCTTGGACGGCGAATGTGGAAACGGTCGTTCTGCTGCGCAGGGAATAGGTATTACAGAGTGCCCGGGATCGGA
>JAEDDX010000115.1 GCA_016293615.1 Acetatifactor sp. | reverse complement strand
AGAATATATTTTACAAAAGACTCGTAGTTATTGTCGTCTTCCATCCACCCCCTCGAGCTTTCCTGCAGGGCATCATAATAACTTTCTTTCGTTCGCTCAATCAGTTTTTCTAAGCTAATATATTTACCAACAATATAGTCGTTCTGATATAGCAATAATAAAGTCAACAATCTGCTCATTCTTCCATTTCCGTCGTTAAAAGGATGAATGCACAAGAAATCAATGATAAACATTGGTATGAGTAAAAGGGAATCTGCTTCGTTTCTGTTAATCGCCTCATTATAAGCAGTACATAGGCTTATAATCGCTTCCGGGGTCTCCCATGCAGGTAAAGGTCTGAATCTGACAAGCTTATTACCACTTGCATCTTCTTCCTCAATTATATTGTCCGCAATCTTAAATCTGCCTCCATTAGAGGCATTCTCGAATTTATACAAATCTCTGTGAAGTTGTAATATGAATGTATCACGGATTGGAATGTGAGGGAAATTCTCATGTATTGTATTTAGCACATCCCTATATCCTGCAATCTCACGCTCATTTCTTGTCCTAGGCATTGTCTTGTCTAAAACAATCTTCTTCAAACGTTCATCAGAGGTATAGATACCCTCAATTTTATTAGAACTCTCTGTACTTTGAATCTTAGCCACTTCAACAAGACTTTCCAATACATCCGCATGGTGTTCAGCAATTAAACGCTGTTCTCCCTTGTATTCATGAATTGTTGTGAGATAACGAACAATTTCAGGTGTAAGCAATTTTTTCCATTTTTCCGTGTAATCGAATTGTTTCAATCTAATTACCTCATTCCAAGTTTAACTTCGTCATTTTATTCAATATGACTTAATTAGATTATACACTACATTTAAATCTAAATCAAGTTTAACTTCGTCATATTTATCAAAATGACCAAATTAAAACCAATGTGACGAAATTGAAAAGGACCAGCCAGAGCTGCTCCTACCACACTATTCTTATTCAGTTACTATCTTCCTCCGCTCCATTGCAAAAAAGGTCCCGGAGTATTCTCCGAGACCCTAAAGCTGCAAATACGAAATTAGAGGAGTACCTCGCCCTGCTCCTGCATCTTCATTGCACGAACCTTGCAGGAAAGGCCAAACAGATTGATGAAGCCTTCGGCGTCGTGGTGGTCGTACAGATCACCGGTCGTGAAGGAAGCAATCTTCTCGTTGTACAGAGAATAAGGAGAAGTAGTGCCTGCCTTGATGATGTTGCCCTTGTAGAGCTTGAACTTTACCTCGCCGGTCACATACTTCTGTGTGGACTCGATGAATGCCTGCTCAGCCTCACGAAGAGGAGTGAACCACTTTCCTTCGTAAACAAGGCTGGCGAAGCGGCTGCCCATTTCTTTCTTCATAGCGTAGGTGTCACGGTCCAGGATGAGCTCTTCCAGCTGCTGGTGAGCCTCCATCAGAATGGTTCCTCCGGGAGTCTCGTATACGCCGCGGGACTTCATTCCAACGACACGGTTCTCAACGATGTCGATGATGCCGATGCCGTGCTTTCCGCCGAGTGCATTCAGGGTGTGGATGATGTCGGAAACCTTCATCTTCTGTCCGTTTACGGAAGTAGGTACACCCTTCTCAAAGGTCATGGTTACATACTCGCCCTCATCGGGTGCCTTCTCGGGAGTGGTTCCCAGCACGAGAAGATGGTCGAAGTTAGGCTCGTTCGCAGGATCCTCAAGCTCCAGACCTTCATGGCTGATGTGCCAGATATTGCGGTCGCGGCTGTAGGAAGAATCAGCGGAGAAGGGAAGATCGATGCCGTGTGCTTTGCAGTACTCGATCTCGGACTCACGGGAATCCATGGTCCACTTGTCATTTCTCCATGCTGCAATGATCTTGATGTCGGGAGCAAGTGCCTTGATACCAAGCTCGAAACGGATCTGGTCATTTCCCTTGCCGGTAGCGCCGTGGCAGATAGCGGTTGCGCCTTCCTTGCGGGCAATCTCAACCAGCTTCTTAGCGATCAGAGGTCTTGCCATGGAAGTGCCGAGCAGGTACTTGTTCTCGTAGATGGCGTTCGCCTGTACGCAGGGAACGATGTACTCGTCACAGAACTCATCGATGACATTTTCAATATAAAGCTTGGATGCGCCGCAGAATTTCGCTCTCTCCTCAAGACCGTCCAGCTCCTCTGCCTGTCCGCAGTCGACGCAGACGCAGATTACCTCGTAGTCAAAATTCTCCTTTAACCAGGGAATGATTGCAGTGGTATCAAGACCACCGGAATAAGCAAGAATTACTTTCTCTTTCATGGGAAAAACCTCCGTATCAGATATAATGAATCAGGTTGTTGTTCAATCTGACAACACTATACACCCAACAAACGGTAATTGCAAGCATAAAAATGAATAAAAAGATGTTTTTTGTTGCATATTATCCGTGCAGCTTTGCATAATAATGTATATTATACTGTATATGCGCATATTTATGCATTATTGAATACGAATATCCCAAAATCATTCCGCAAACACGGTCGCTTCCACCCTGCGAAGGTGCTCCGGCAGATCTCTTTCTCCTACCACATTCAGCACCGGGAACCCGCTCGCAAGGATATGCACCCTGTGGTATGCGCTGCATCTGACACGCCCGTTTTCCTCCTGCGCATGATAGGCAATGTAAATGTCACCCTCTTCATCGGTAAAAAAGGAATTGTGTCCGGGGCCCTCGGTCTTCTCAAGGAAGCGGCTGCACAACGCCGGAGACGGAGTCTTCGTCCAGCTTGCGGGATCTCCCGGATCATCGTGCACGGAAGCGCTCAGATAGCCGACGGCATAGGAATAGCCGCCCGCCGCGCCTCCGGAATAGGCAAGATAGATTCTGTCGCCCAGAATCAGGGGGTAGGGTCCCTCGTTATTGATAGTACCCGAGATATTTTCCCAACCATACAAAGGTCTGGACAAGAGCACCGGCTCCGTCGTCAATACCCAGGGTCTGTCCTCTGAAATCTCTGCCAGATAAAGCATGGAGCCTGTATCCAGGGGCGTACCGATACCATAGCGGTATGACCAGCACAGATAGGACTTCTCTGCGTTCCGGAAATAGGTCATATCCAGTGTGATTCCGTCCGTCGTAAGGAACGCGCCGTCTGCCCTGCAAACACGCACCGGGGTCTCCCAGTCTGCGGGGTTCATGATATCTCCGCCCTGTCTTAGCCGCATCATATGAGACTGCGGCGCCCACTGCTTTCCGCCGACCGCAAACAGGAGGTACAGTCTGCCTCCGATCTCATGAAACTCCGGCGCCCAGAAGGTCTGGCAGAACTGTCTTTCCTCATCATAGTCCAGAATACAGACCTGCCGTACATCCTCCGCAAAAAGTCCGTCCACACTGTCCGCACACCTGACATACAGGCCGACATCGTTCAGATTATCATTGGTTGCAATATAGTACCATTTTCCGTCTCTTCGGCAGATGACCGGGTCCGCGAAACCGCGCGCCACCGGAAACGCTACCTTTGAGGGACGAATGTGCCCTGTGACAGTCAGCCTTCTTCTGCCGTCTGCGCTGCCTGCGTTCCGTACATGTTCCGTGTCCCAGTCAATTTTTTTCGCATGCACGGAGCCATCGGAATACACGACCGAAGCCTTCACAGCAGACAGCTGTGAAAGTGACACTTTGTCGGTTTCCGGCGGCAAGGACACGGAAACGGCATACACAGGCATCCAGCGATTCCGGATCTCTGACGCCATCCGCGCGGGAATCTCCACAATCTCCGCCCAGTCCCATGCGGGGAGCTGTCTTACGGCACACTCCTCGCCGAAGGTCAGAAAGTCCCTCGTACTCCACAGGATATATTCTGCATCCTCCGGCGCAGTTGCCCGGTTTTCTCCCGGCCCTCCAAAAAGCGCACCGGATGACTGCGCCGGGC
>JAEDDX010000114.1 GCA_016293615.1 Acetatifactor sp. | reverse complement strand
TGGACGATGAGATCATGATCCGGGAGGGCTTCAAGCGGCTCTTTGACTGGGAGGCTCATGACTGTGAGGTAGTGGGCGAAGCCGCCGACGGCATGGAGGCTCTGGCGAAAATCGATAGCCTCAAGCCGGACATTGCCATCATGGACATCAACATCCCCATTATGAACGGCCTGAAGGTCATTCAGATGGCCCGTCTCAAGCACCCGGACATGGCCTTTGTCATTGTGTCCGGCTACGACGATTTTTCCTACTGCCGGGAGGCCCTGCGCCTGCAAATTACGGATTATATCCTCAAGCCTGTAAACTACGAGGAGTTCGGCACCTGCATCGACAACCTGAAAATCGCCCTGTTCCAGCGCCAGTCCTCCAAACAGGAGACGCAGCAGGAGGAACGGCCCATCCACGGCATCACCCGGTATTTACAGGAGCGCCTGACGGAGGAGATCAGCCTGTCCGTGCTGGCGGAGGAGTTTCATCTGAACCCCCAGTACATCAGTCAGCTCTTCAAAACCGAGATCGGCGTAGGCTTCCTGGCCTATCTCACCAACATTCGCATGGAACGGGCGAAAAAGCTGCTGCTGACCACCAATCTTTCCATTGCGGAGGTATCGGAGCAGTCCGGCTATGCCGATTACCGCGTGTTCACCAAGGTATTCAAAAAATCTGAGGGAATCACCCCTTCCCAGTACCGCCGGGATTTTTTGGAGAAGGAGAATGAATGAATGATGTACCGATTACTGATTATAGAGGACGACAAAGGAATTGCCGAAGCAATCAAAACACAGGCGGAGATGTGGGATATACAGGTTCATTATGTTCAGAATTTTCGCAATGTTATGACCGAATTTGCGGAATTTGATCCCCACATTATCCTGCTGGATATTTCGCTGCCGTTTTTTAATGGCTACCATTGGTGCAGTGAAATTCGAAAAGTTTCCAAAGTGCCGATCATCTTTATTTCCTCTGCTTCCGATAATATGAATATGGTGATGGCGATGAATATGGGGGCGGATGATTTCATTGCCAAGCCTTTCGACCAAAGCGTTCTTATAGCAAAATTACAGGCCATGCTCCGCAGAACCTACGATTTTGGAGCATCTCAGCCTGTCTTGGAGCATCGGGGTGCGCTGCTAAACATCGGAGACAGCACGCTTACTTACAAAGATGAGAAAATCCAGCTTTCCAAAAATGAGTTCCGTATTTTGACAATTCTGCTGAAAAGCAAAGGCAAAGTAGTCAGTCGTGAAAAGCTGATGGAAGCACTATGGGAAACAGACTGTTTCGTGGATGAAAACACCCTTTCCGTGAATGTGAATCGCCTTCGCAGGCGGTTAGCTGCCGCAGGTCTTGAGGATTTCATCACCACGAAATTCGGCGTGGGCTACCTGATTGGAGATTGACAGATGGATTTATTTCTAAAATACCTAAAACAGAAACTTTGGCTTTTTGTGGTTGGTGGAACATTTTCTCTGATTTTTACAGTCAGCTTTTTCCTGTATCATTTGCCTGTAGAGGCGGTTATTTACCCTACACTTCTGTGTGCTTTCATCGGACTTTTAGTTCTGATTTTTGATTTTCTCCGGGTAAAAGGCCGGCACAAAGAATTGGCACAGATCAAATCCATCCCCGATGCCATCACAGCCACTTTTCCTGCTGACAATAATATACAAAACGAAGATTATCGTGAAGTTATCCGCTTGCTTTGTGAGGAACATAACCAATATAAATCCGAAACCAACTACAAGTATACGGATATGATCGACTACTATACTGTATGGGCGCACCAGATCAAAACGCCCATTGCGGCCATGCGGCTGACCCTGCAAAACGAGGACACCCCACTCACCCGAAAGCTGACAAACGACCTTTATCGTATTGAGCAGTATGTGGAGATGGTGCTGACCTTTCTGCGGCTCAATTCTGATAGCACGGACTATGTGTTTAAGGAATACGATTTGGATAATATCGTGAAGTCGGCAGTGAAGAAATTTTCTTCGGAGTTCATCGGCCGCAAGCTGCGCCTTATCTATGATCCGCTGAACACTTCCGTGATCACGGATGAAAAGTGGCTGTCCTTTGTGATTGAGCAGGTGCTGTCCAATGCCCTGAAATATACGCCTTCCGGCAGCATTACGATTTCGCTTGTGGGCGAGAAAACCTTGCGAATTGAGGATACGGGCATCGGAATCGCACCGTCAGATTTGCCCCGGATTTTTGAGAATGGCTATACCGGCTTCAATGGCAGAACCGATAAAAAGGCAAGTGGCATCGGGCTATACCTTTGCCGACGGGTGTGCAATAATCTTGGGCATACCATTACTGCCAATTCCACCGTTGATGTGGGAACGGCGATTGACATTGATTTAACCCAGACCAAACTTGAAATGGAATGAACTTCTTACAAAACTGTTAGATTTGAGGGGGCATTTGTAAGCCGAATCGATGGCGATGCAAATGTCCCTTACGTTATAATGATAACAGAAATCAAACAAGGAGGATTTTTGTTATATGAGTATTTTGAATGTAAGCGGGATACAAAAAATATATACAACCCGCTTTGGCGGAAACAAGGTAGAGGCACTGAAAAGTGTTTCCTTTGGTGTGGAACAGGGCGAATATGTGGCTATCATGGGTGAATCGGGTTCCGGTAAGACAACTTTACTGAATATCCTGGCAGCCCTTGATAAGCCTACATCCGGTTCGGTGGTTCTCGATGGAAAAGACCTCTCTAAGATCAAAGAATCACAGGTAGCAGCATTCCGCCGTGATAACCTTGGATTCGTATTTCAGGAGTTCAATCTTCTGGATACGTTCTCTCTGGAAGATAATATCTATCTGCCGTTGGTGCTTGCCGGCAAGAGCCATAAGGAGATGCAGGAACGCTTAAAGCCCATTGCGGCCAAGCTCGGCATTACGGAGCTTCTGAAAAAGTATCCTTATGAAGTTTCCGGCGGTCAGAAGCAGCGTGCTGCGGTTGCCAGAGCGCTTATCACTAATCCGAAGTTAATTTTGGCTGATGAGCCGACCGGTGCTCTTGATTCCAAAGCAACGGACGAATTGCTTCGCCTGTTCGCTCAGATCAATCAGTCCGGGCAGACAATACTGATGGTAACCCACTCGGTTAAGGCTGCAAGCCATGCAAGCCGTGTGCTGTTCATCAAGGACGGTGAGGTGTTCCATCAGATCTATCGTGGTAATCATACCAACGAGCAGTTGTATCAGCTTATTTCCGATACACTTACTATGCTGGCGACAGGTGGTGAGAGAAAATGAGAGCAGGACTATATCCCAAATTAGCGTGGGACGGAATACGCAAAAATAAGCGTTTTTATCTTCCGTATATCCTGACCTGCATTGGAATGGTGATGATGTTCTATATCATCCACTATCTTGCCGCTATGCCGACAATAAAGGATATGCCGGGCGGAGATACCATGGAAATGGTACTCGGACTTGGCACTTGGGTTGTTGCGTTATTTGCAGTGATTTTTTTGTTTTACACCAACTCCTTTTTAATGCGTAGGCGGCAAAAGGAATTTGGTCTGTATAATATGCTGGGTATGGGCAAAAACCATCTGAGTCTCCTGCTCCTTTGGGAAAACGGGATTCTTTTCGTCATTTCCATGGTCGGAGGACTCCTGGGCGGTATCTTGCTTTCCAAAATGGCAGAGCTGTTTATGCTCATGCTGCTGGGTGGAGAAGTGACCTACACTCTGCGGATCGATCCCGATGCTTTTGGGGATACCTGGGTCATTTTTATCCCAGTGTTTGCTCTGATTTTTTTGAAAGGGCTGATTCAGATACGCAGATCCAGTGCGATTGCCCTGATCAAGAGCGAAACCGTTGGAGAAAAGCCCCCAAAAGCAAACTATCTTTTTGGAATTGCCGGAATTTTGATCCTGGCAGGTGCTTATTATATTGCCCTGTCTAT
>JAEDDX010000007.1 GCA_016293615.1 Acetatifactor sp. | reverse complement strand
AGCTACCTGCAAAAAACAGGTAGCTTTTTCAATGCATAAGTACATCTAAAACTATATCAAAAAAAGAATAAAAAGTCTAGTATTCATTTTATTTTTCTATATACTGTATTTATAAGGCGCCAATCAAAGAATATGGAGGACGACATGCGCGGAACAGACAGACAATCTGAAGAAACCTATCTGAAGAATACACTATCAATTATCGATGAAAATCTGCAGAATTACAGCAGTGAGGTCACTCGAATGCAGGCAGAAATCGATGAAATGCTGGAGCATTATCATGATGCGGATGTAGAGTTGTGGACGCTTCTAAACAATACCATCACTCTCAATGAGCACATGAAGCGTGCGCTTCATAGAAACGAACGGGCGAAATACAAGCCCTATTTCGGCAGAATCATTTTCAGGGATCAGAAGCTTGATAAGACAGAATCCCTCTACATTGGCAAAGGCGGCATTGCAAAGGACAGAACGACACAGATCGTGGTCGACTGGAGAGCACCGGTTGCCAACGCCTATTACGAAAACGGCCTCGGCAATTGCAGTTATCACGCCCCTGACGGGAGCGAGATCCCGATCGATCTGAAGCTTAAAAGAACCTTCGAAATAGAAGACGGCAGGCTTCTCGATTATGTGGACACGGAAGTGGTATCCAACGATGATCTTCTGATGAAGTATCTTTCCAAAAACAAAGAGGCTGTTCTGGGCGAGATTGTTGCCACGATTCAAAAGGAGCAGAACGAAATCATTCGAAAATCCCCCTATCACAACTGCCTCGTTCAGGGTGTTGCCGGTTCGGGTAAAACAACGGTGGCAATGCATCGGATTTCCTATATCCTGTATAACTACAAAGAACGTTTTCGTCCGGAGGACTTTTACATTGTCGGCAGCAACCGTATTTTACTGAACTATATTACTGGTGTCCTGCCTGATCTGGATGTCTATGGGGTCAGACAGATGACGATGGAGCAGCTTATGATCAGACTGCTGTATGAAGACTGGGACAATAAAAAATATAAACTCAAGGCGCCTGACATCAAAGAAGCAGTAAAGGGCACCGAGGAATGGTACCGGGACCTGCTTGCCTTCATACAGAAGCTGGAGTCGGAAATGATCAAGGTGCAGGATGTCACACTCAATCCGAGACAGTTTGTAGAGGGCCTGCTCGATGGTAAGAACGGTGTCTATGACAGGACCGAAGAGGATCAAAGAAACGGTATTGCCCCGAAGCTTGTCAGGCTGATACAGAAGGATGCTGTGGAGCGCTATTTGGAACAGAATCCGTATGTTTCCATCCAGAGCAAGATCAACATGCTCAATGAACGCCTCACAGCGAAGATTCAGGAGGAATTCCTAAACCGCCCTGCAATGTATTCGGAGGTGGAAAGGAAAGCCATATTCAGGGCTTACAGAGCCTTCTTCGGAGAGCCTGCCCGGAAGGAATCCATCTACATGCTGTATCAGCGCTTTCTGCAGCAGCAGATTGCCGCGGGACATCAGGTGAACATCCCTGATAAGGCCCTGGATGTATATGATCTCGCAGCTCTTGCCCTGCTCTATAAGCTGGTCAAAGAGACAGAGGTCATCAGCGAAGCGCATCATATCGTCATTGACGAGGCGCAGGACTTTGGAATGATGATCTACCGGGTACTGGACACCTGTATCAAGGACTGTACTTATACGATTATGGGAGACACTTCCCAGAACATCCATTTCGGCTTTGGACTGTGTGACTGGAATGCCCTTCGAAAACTGTTCATCCGCACAAAATCAGACTCCTTTAACACCCTGCGCAAGAGCTATCGTAATACCATCGAAATCTCTGAGTTTGCTACCAATATCTTAAGACATGGTACTTTCCCGATCTATCCCGTGGAACCGATCATTCGACACGGGAAACCGGTTTCGGTGCAAACTGAAACTGACACAAGTATCGAAACCCTTGGACAAAAGGCTGCCGAAATCTGCAAGGCCTGGCAAAGGGACGGCTATGATACCATTGCGGTCATCTGCAGAAATGAAGAAGAGAGTAAAAAGCTCGCGCCTGAGATGTCCAAGCATATGAAGCTGTTGGATTGGGACCCGGAGAGCGCTTCCTTTGGCAATGGGGTATCCGTTCTTCCCGTAGAATTGACAAAAGGTCTGGAGTTTGATACCGTCCTTCTGTTTCAGCCGACAAGCGAAGCCTATCCCTCCGATAACGGTCATGCCAGACTTCTATATGTTGCCTGTACCAGAGCGCTGCACGAACTGTCTGTTTTATGCGCGGGTTCCATGACAGAATTACTCGAAGAACCGGCTTCCGGCGGTCATACGGCCACTTTTGCAGCTGAAGACGAAGAGAAGCCTGAAACAAACTCCCCGGCTCAACCGATTGCGGAAAACAGGCAAAGGAAATCAACCGTCTCTGTTGCAAAGCGTCCTGTGATCTCTGTCAGAAGCGTCAAGCCTCTGCAGCCTGCTCAAAGCAGTGCATCCGGACAGTCATTGACCAGATTATATAGCTCCAATCCTGTGCCAAAGACAGAAGATGCAATTCCCCAGACGGCGCCAAAAGCAAACCTGCAGACTGTATTTGGAGATATGCCTTCAAATGATATGCTAAAGCCTGTCGGACATGCCAGAATCAATCAGTCGATCCGTTGGGTGACCCGACAACAGGATGGGTATTATGTTCAAAGCCAGTATGGAATTCTGCGCATCACGCCAATCGGATCAGCCATATTCAGAATCACATTCTGTAAGGGTTCCTCCCTAAAGGCAGGGCATCATCCTCTGATAGCGATTGACCATATTGACAAAACCTGTCGCGCCAAAGACAGTATCCGCACCTTTGAGCTCACAACGCCAGAGGTAAGAATCCTAATCGACAAGCCCTCCGGAAGCCTACAGTTTCAGGACGGTTCCGGAAAACTCCTGTTTACTGAAAAGCAACAGGAAAGCAGACAGGCGGAGGGCACGCGAAGCTGGTGGTACCTGACGCTGCAAAAGGGTGAAAAAATATACGCAACGGATGGTCAGACCATGCTGTCGGGTCTCAAATCCTCTGCCCGTCTGATCGCTCCGGATGCCTCGCAAAACCGGCTTCCCCTGTTGTTTTCCGACAGAGGTTACGGAATCGTGCCGGCATGCTCCGGAAAAGTGATTTTCTGTGATATCCCGGCTTACGGCACCTATCTGTGTGAGGAGGGAGAGCAGGCGGACTATTATGTCATTGCAGGCAGACAGCAGAGCGTGATCAACAATGCCTTCCTTTACCTTTGCGGGCTGTTATAATCTTTGACCAAAAAGGTCAATATCTTTTCAGCCGTGTTGTTATTGTCAGCCGAGATCATTTCAAAGAAACCTGTTGAAGTGATCCCGGCTATTTTTGTCTGAGATCTGTCGAGAAACACAACCAGCGCTACCATGAGCACTGCGGCAAGCACCCGGATTCCTGTATAGCCATGCCTTTCTAACTGATTCACCGGCATATCACCGTACAGAAGCCTTTCGCAATGGTTCATATCAAGCCTGTCCTCATAATTTCTCTGCCGCAGCTGATGTACCAGCATGATTCTCTGCTCCTGTGTCATGTCACTCATAGCTTTCTCGCACGCACTTTCTCTCTAAATTGATACAAGATATGTAGTTTTGTTTCCAAAAATGCCAAAACTATGGTATAGTATAGTAAGTGGCGGCAGACAACCTTGCAATACTTGTCAGCCAAGTCAGAAATATTCGCTGAAATGAGGCTTATATATGTCAGATTATCTTGCTTTATCAGATGATATCTTAATGAAAATAGAAAAACCCGAGCGTTACATCGGTCATGAGGTCAATGCCGTCGTGAAAGACAAGTCGAAGATCCGGATTCGTTTTGCCATGTGCTTTCCCGATGTATATGAGATCGGTATGTCGCATCTGGGCATTCAGATTCTGTATGATATGTTCAATTCCTGGGAGGATGTCTGGTGCGAGAGAGTTTACTCCCCATGGCTTGACTTAGACGCCATCATGCGCAGGGAGCATATCCCATTGTTTGCACTGGAATCACAAGATCCGATCCGGGAGTTTGATTTTCTGGGTATCACCATCCAATATGAGATGTGCTATACCAATATTCTGCAGATACTGGATCTGGCGCAGATTCCGATCAACTCAGCCGACCGGACAGAAGAGCATCCGATCGTCATCGGAGGCGGTCCCTGTACTTACAATCCGGAACCGCTTGCGGATTTTTTTGACATTTTCTATATCGGAGAGGGCGAGACACAGTATCGCAACCTCCTGAACCTCTATCAGGATTGCAGGGAGAAAAAGCTTGGCCGTACCGAATTCTTACGTAGAGCCGCGAAACTGCCCGGCATGTATGTGCCGGCATTCTACGAAGTGACCTACAATGATGATCAGACCATAAAAAGCTTTTTACCGACAGAAGAGGGCATTCCTGCGACGATCCGCAAGGAAATTGAAATGAATGTGTCCAATACGTATTATCCCCTAAAGCCGATCGTCCCCTTTATCAAGGTAACGCAGGACAGAGTCGTATTGGAGATCCAGCGCGGCTGCATCAGAGGCTGCCGTTTCTGTCAGGCCGGACAACTGTATCGTCCGGTCCGCGAACGCGATGCGGAAACCTTAAAAATCTGGGCAAAGCAGATGCTGAAAAACACCGGTCATGAGGAGATATCCCTAAGTTCCTTAAGCTCCAGCGATTATTCCAAACTCCCAGAGCTTTTGGACTATCTGATAGAAGACTGCAGCAAGACACACACGAATATCTCTCTTCCATCCCTCAGAATCGACGCCTTCTCCCTGGATGTGATGGGTAAGGTGCAGGATGTCAGGAAATCCTCCCTGACTTTTGCGCCGGAAGCCGGAAGCCAAAGACTTCGCAATGTCATCAACAAGGGATTGACTGAGGAAGTCATACTAAAAGGAGCTGCACTTGCCTTCGAAGGCGGCTGGACAAGAGTAAAGCTCTATTTCATGCTGGGGCTTCCGACAGAAACGCCTGAAGACATACGGGGGATTGCGGAGCTCTCCAATAAGATAGCCGCAACCTTCTTCGAAACCGTTCCCAAGGAGAAGAGAGTAAACGGCAAGGTACAGATTGTAGCCAGTACCTCCTTCTTTGTGCCAAAGCCCTTTACGCCGTTCCAGTGGGCCAGACAGTGTACCAAGGAGGAATTCATCGAAAAAGCGTATCTGACCCGTACAGCAGTCTCAGAACAGCTGAACCAGAAGAGTATCAAGTACAACTGGCATGAAGCTGATGTCAGTGTTTTGGAAGGTATTCTCGCCAGAGGGGACAGAAGACTATGCGAAGTCATCCGTCGTGTTTATAAAGAGGGCAGTATCTATGATGCCTGGGGAGAGTATTATGACAACGAGCGCTGGATGCGCGTTCTCACCGAGTGTGGTCTGTCCGCAGACTTTTATGCACACAGAGAGCGCTCACTGGATGAGATTCTGCCCTGGGACTTCATCGATTGCGGCGTGACAAAGGAATTCTTAATGCGCGAATGGGAAAAGGCCCAACGGGAGGAAATATCCGCAAACTGTAAGAAGAAATGTCAGGCTTGCGGTGCTGCCAGATTCGGCGGCGGAATCTGTTTTGAGTCCAGGCCTGATGAAGGACTTGTGACAGGAGGGTGTTAACAATGAAACTACGTCTACGATTCGAAAAGCATGGGGCGGTACGCTATATCGGTCACCTGGATGTCATGCGGTATTTTCAAAAGACGATTCGAAGGGCTGAAATTGATATCGCATACACAAAAGGTTTTAGTCCTCATCAGATCATGACCTTTGCAGCCCCTCTCGGTGTCGGTATCGAGAGCAACGGAGAATATATGGACATCGAAGTTCATTCCATGACCACCTGCGAGGATATCAAGAACAGAATCAATGCGGCAAGCGTACCGGGAATTCAGATTCGTTCTGTACGGATTCTCCCAGATACTGCCGAGAATGCGATGGCAAGTGTTGCTGCCGCAGAGTATACAGTGTCGTTCAAAGAAGGCAGAGCGCCTTCCGTCGATATTGCAGGAGCAGTCGAAGCCTTTTTGCAGAAGAAAAGCGTAATCATTACGAAGGCGACCAAAAAAGGAACCAGAGATTTTGACTTAAGACCGGGCGTCTATGTACTGGAATGGAACGGTCAAAACCTCCACATGCTTCTCAATGCCTCAAGCGGCAACAATATCAAGCCTGTGCAGGTAATGGAAGCCATGCTGGCAGAGTATGATGAATCCTTACCCGAAAACGCTTTGTTTATCACCAGGGAGGATGTGTATACCCGAGCCGAGTCCGAACCTGACAACCTTATTTCACTTGGAGACATCGGACATCATGAGTAGAACGATTCCGCCGAAAGCCTCCTTAACCATTTCGGATAAGGAAGCCGCTATGAACAGTACACAACAGGGCAAGCTGATCTATACCGAATATCACGGCCATCCGGGAGCTTTTCTGATCCGGAACGACCGCCCGACTGTCGTATCCTTTCTCTCCGACAGCAAAATCGGCAATATTTACATTGCAAAGGTTAAAAACATAGTCAAAAATCTGGACGCCTGCTTTGTGGAAATCGCAGACAGGGAGATCTGTTTTCTTCCCCTGAGAAATGCAGCGGATCCTTATCTGATCAACCGCACATATGACGGGGTTCTCAAACAG
This sequence comes from Acetatifactor sp., assembly GCA_016293615.1. GTDB lineage: Bacteria > Bacillota > Clostridia > Lachnospirales > Lachnospiraceae > Acetatifactor. Next base: position 51,586 of record JAEDDX010000007.1, on the reverse strand, counting down.
GGAGATGAACTTCCCGTACAGATCATCCGTGATGCACAAAAGACCAAACAGGCCACTGTCACAGCCGACAGAAAAGTCTTTCCGGCGTCGCTTCTGCCCAAAATAGCACATGCCGCCTGCTTTTCCGTGATTTATGAAAATGATGTGAACAGATTACCCCAGACAGAGGAACTGATCTCACCGAAAGAGTACTCCGAAATCATTACGGATGATCCCCGCGTGTATCATATTTTGCAAACAAATGCCTGCGGAGTGCCCATCAGGCTCTACGAAGACCGTTTTCTGTCACTGAATAAACTGTATGCGATAGACTCCAAAGCTGAAATGGCCCTGGAACGCCGTATATGGCTCAAATCGGGCGCTTATCTGATCATTGAACCAACTGAAGCCCTGACGGTAATTGATGTTAATACGGGCAAATACGAAAGCAAGAGGGACATTGGAGACGAAACAGCCGTCAAAATCAACCGGGAGGCCGCAGAAGAATGTGCCTTACAGCTGCGTCTGCGCAATCTGTCCGGAATCATCATCATTGACTTCATCAATATGAAGGAGCAGGAAAACAGGCAGGCTCTGCTGCAGTATATGAGAGACTTGGTTGCCAATGATTCCATGACGGTCAGAGTCATTGATCTGACACCTCTGGGATTGATGGAGCTCACCCGCAAAAAAGTCGCAAAACCCGTGCATGAACAGGTTGCGCAATGGAGAAACCGATGAAATTACTGAAATTTGAAAAGGTCCGCGACAGTCGTTACCTCAAAAATTACGAACTGACTTATCTCAACAGGGCAGGACGCGAGAAAAAGTATGAAATAGTCAGCAGAAGAGACTTGAAAGACGAAACGGAATTGGGTATCAATCCCAGCGGCGTCTCCATTGTGGCTTATCAGGGAGACAAAATGCTTTTGCTGCACGAATTTCGGATGGGCGTGAATCGCTCCATCTATAATCTGTGTGCCGGTATGCTGGAGGCTGATGAAACAATAGAAGAGTGCATAGCGAGAGAATTGTATGAAGAGACCGGACTTAAGGTCAGACGAATCATCGATATTCTGCATCCTTCCTATGCGGCAGTTGCGATTTCCGACACCACAACCTATATTGCTTTTATTGAAGCCGAGGGAGATATCGAAAGCCACGCTTCAAACAACGAAGAAATCGATGCTAAATTTTATTCAAAGGACCAGCTTAAGGCAATGCTTGAAACGGAATCATTCAGCTCAAGAGCGCAGGTATGCGCCTGGTTCTTTGCTCATTCCTGATTTAAACCAGTACATCGTTTCGTAATAACCGGACCTATAACGCTGAATATTTTTTCGACATTGTCAATTTATTAACAATCAATAGGAGCGAAGAGTAAGCAGTATGATACTACAGAAAGAGCCAGTCATAGATTCGTCCTGTTTTGTCGCACAGGACGCAGTCATCAAGGGAAATGTTTTCATTGAGAGCGATACAAGCATCTGGTTTCATGCAGTGATTCGTGCAGAAGAAACCTGCATCCGCATCGGCAAAAACAGCAATGTGCAGGACAATTGTGTGATTCATGTGGATCCCTGGGTGAATGTCACGATCGGCGACAATGTCAGCATAGGACACGGCGCAATTCTTCATGGATGCAAGATCAGCGATCATTGCCTCATCGGCATGGGCGCCATTGTGATGAATCATGCCGTGATCGGCAAAAACTGTATTGTGGGTGCTGGATGCGTTGTCACGGAACATTCTAACATACCGGATAATTCTCTGGTAATCGGTGTTCCCGGAAAAGTAATTCGTTCTCTGACGCAGGAAGAAATCGATCATATTCATGATAATGCCGCTCATTATGTCAAAATCTCAAAGGAATACAAAGCCTTACAGGAATCACGGAAGTAGTGGAAAAGATATGTATGTGTTCGCATAATATACATTTTCCGAATACATATACCGCTTTTTGACTCTTGAGAGTGGTTTTTGTACGAATATTCGAGGTTACGGTGTTCCGATAGGTTTTGTGAAGCATTTCTCAATTGTCACTGAAATGAAAGGAAAACAGAATGAAGGAAAAACAAACCAATTCACAGTTATTGATTTCATTGCTGAATGATCTTCCGGACTTTTGTACCAACATTTTTATTGGGCGTAAAGCGGAACGTGTTTTGAATACGCGCCTTGGTTATGCAAGGGATCTGAAGAAATTTTTTGAGTTCTTAATCGATACGCATCCTTATTTTTGTGAAATGACAGTCAAACAGATTCAGCCCTCCGATATGAAGGAAGTTTCTGCTGAGGACTTGGATAAGTATATTGAACTTTTTTCTGATGAACATGAAATAAAGACCGTTGCACGCATGAAATCATCCATTTCTGCCATGTATACTTATCTGATCAATACTTTACAGGTCATCCAGTATAATCCGGTCCTTGGCACCCAGAAAGTGAAGATACCTCCAAAAGATTATGTCGTTTATCTCAACCTCGAGGAACAGGAACGCCTGTTACAGACAATTCGTTATGGTACGGGGCTCTCGGAACGGCAGAAAAAATGGCACACAAGATACATAAAGCGTGATTTGGCAATGGTTTTTCTGTTTCTGGATACGGGCATGCGTGTTTCGGAGCTTCAGGGTGCAGATAACAATGATGTCGATTTGAATGAATGCAGCATTATCGTTCGTAGAAAAGGCGGAAAACTCAGCAAAATCTATTTTTCGGATGAATCTGCGGAATATCTGCGTGACTACATGGAAGAAAAAAAGCAATTATATCCTCTTTACGCTGGCTTCAAAGACCCTCTGATCATTTCAGAAAAGGGTGAGCGTTTGTCCGTCAGACAATATGAAAATATTGTTCCCAAATATGTCCAGGCTGCAATTCCCGAAAAAGCCGGGCTGATCAATTGTCATAAGCTTCGTTCCAGCTTCGCCATGGAATTCTACATGAGAGATCCTGAATACGGCGGACACGATATTCTCGCTCTGCAGCAGAGAATGAACCATCAAAGCCTGACATCCACCAATGTGTATGCCAAGGCTGCACAAAATGTCTCCAAAGAGACCAGAAACTGGCGTAATACACAAAATACACCCGCACACTAGTCAAGTGTACGGGTGTATTCTTTTTTATGCGAATCACTTTACGGGGAACACCGATTGCCTGTGAGCTGCACTCTTTTACTCTTCTGTGTACTCTCCTGCTGAGCCATTCGCCTTCGCAGTAGCATCGGTGGAAGCAACTTTGCCTGCGAGGAATCCGGAGAGAACCGCCTGCAGATCAACGCCCGTTGATTCTTTCAGACCGTCTGTTACCTGTACCACGGTACCCATGATATCCTTCATTAATCTGGATGAATTACCGTCACCGTACATGGTGATACGATCTACGCTGGTTAAAGGCTGTGCCGCATTGCGAACGACTTCGGGAAGTGCCTTAAAGTACATTTCAAGGACAGCAGCCTCACCCATCTTCGCCATAGCTTCCGCCTTCTTCTCGATACCTTCGGCTTCTGCAATCGCTTTTGCACGGATAGCCTCTGCCTCAGCAATACCCTTGGTGCGGATACCGTCAGCTTCCTGCTCCATGGTATATCTTCTTGCCTCAGCCTGAGCCTTCATTGCCTCGGCTTCCTTCTCGGTTTCGAATTTCTTCGCTTCTGCCTCTCTCTGTCTCTCATACAGCTGGGCATCTGCCTGTTGCTGCTTTGCAAACTTTTCAGCTTCTGCTTTCTTCTTAACCTGAGCATCGAGAGCCTGTTCCATGACTTCGGCTTCTTTTTGCTTCAGGAGAATTTCCTTCTCCTGCTTTGCAATGTTCGCGTTTGCAGTGGTGATTTCAACGGTTTTACGCTGTTCCTCTTCCTGAATCCGATAAGCGGCATCTGCCTCAGCCTGCTTGCTGTCTGCCATACGCTTGAGCTCTGCCTTCTGAATATCAAGTTCATTTCTTTTCTTTGCAATTTCTGTCTCGGCATTTACCTCAGCCTCATTGGCCTCACGCTTTGCACTTGCCTGCGCTTTGGCAATTTCCTTCTCGCTTTCTGCACGGGAAATCGCTGCATTCTTCTGGATTTTTACGATGTTATCCACACCGAGGTTCTCAATGACGCCGTTGCCGTCGACAAAGTTCTGTACATTAAAACTGATGATGTCAAGTCCCATTGCAGCAAGGTCAGGCTCAGCATTCTCCTTGACCAGAAAAGCAAATTTCTGACGATCGGAAACCATTTCCTCCAAAGCCATCTTACCGACAATTTCACGCACATTACCTTCCAGAACTTCCCTTGCGACACGGCCGATATAATCAGCCTGTTTATTCAGAAAGTTCTGCGCCGCGAGCTTGAGTCTTTCTTCATTGTCACTGATCTTTACGTTTACAGTCGCATCCACATTGATGTTGATGTAATCCGCAGTCGGAACCGCGTTCGATGTTTTTACATCAATCGGAATCAATTGCAGATTCAGCTCATCTTTTCTCTCCAGGAAAGGAATCTTAATACCGGCTTTTCCTATCAGAACCTTAGGATCCTTCCTCAGACCGGAAATGATGATTGCCGTATCAGGCGACGCTTTCACATACCCTGTCATTAATATGACAGCCAGCAAAGCAATCACGATCAGCGCAACAAGCAAAGCAATTTCTAAACCACCCATATGTACCTCCTTGCTATTCCTTCATAGCTGAATGATATTGATACTTAAAGTATATCTTAAAACAGGCATGGCGTACAGTCCAAAAACAGCACACTGCCCATTCATAATATGCACTTATCCGCACTTTATTCTCCAAATATTTCCATGGAGTCCAAAACAACGGTAAACGGTCCGTCATTTAGTAGAGAAACCTTCATATCGGCTCCGAAACATCCCTGCTCGACAACTATCCCTGTTTCTTTGCAGAGGGATATGATCTTCTCATATAAATGATTTGCCGATTCAGGTTTTCCTGCCTTCACAAAGGAAGGTCTGTTTCCCTTGCGGCAGTCCGCATACAGGGTAAACTGAGAAATCAACAGAAGCCGGCCGTCCACGGACTTAAGATCCAGATTGGTCTTACCGTTTTCATCCTCAAAAATTCTAAGGCCGATCATCTTTTTCACCATTTTCTCCGCAAGCATCTCGGTATCCGTATCACTGATACCGATCAGAACCAGAAACCCTTTCCCGATCCGTCCGATTACCTTATCGTCAACGCTTACGGAAGCCTCACTTACTCTCTGTATCAGAAACCTCATCTTTTTTTCCTTTCTTTTTTCCGGGCTTCTCTTTCTTTTTCGGCTCTACAACAATGTCATGGAAGCCGTTCTCGTCGATATAAGCAAGCTTCATATACTTATATGCTTCTATCGGAAGCCCCTTCTTTACCAGCCTGATATTGATCACAGCTCTGATGGCCGCATAGATTACCGCAAAAATAGGTACACCGACAATCATGCCTATAATGCCAAACAGTCCGCCGAACAGTGTGATTGCAAATATAACCCAGAAACCGGTAAGACCTGTACTGCTTCCAAGAATCTTGGGACCAAGGATATTACCGTCGAACTGCTGCAGCAAAATCAGGAAAACCGCCAGATACACACAGTTTAACGGATGCATAGGGTCTACCAGAAACATCAGAATGACGCTTGGAATCGCACCGAGGTATGGTCCGAAGAAAGGAATAATATTGGTCACACCGATGATCACGCTGATCAAAGCTGCGTAGGTCGGGTCAATGAAATTCATACCGATAAAACAGATGAGTCCTATGATGATGGAATCTACGATTTTACCGCCGATAAACCCGATAAAGGTATCGTGTGTAAATCTGACATTGGCAAGAACCTGGTTTGCAGTATCCTGCTCAAAGAAGGCGTAAGCTGCTTTCTTTGCCTGGGATGCAAATTTCTCTTTGCTTGCCAGCACATAGATAGAGATGATAAATCCAATCAGGAAGTTCCATAAAAAGCTCAACACCCCAATCACACTTAAGGATACTTTCTTGATCAAAATGGTCGGATCCGGAATCAGCGACTTAACCCAATCCTCCAACTGTGCGGAATACTTGTCAACCAGATTGATGATATAGGCGCTCTTTTCAGGATTGTCTTTTAAGATACGGTTAATCCATTCCGTAACATAGGAAATGTAGGTGTCAAAATTGGCAATAATGTTCTGCACACTGGGTACGATCTGTCTGATCAGCATATACAACAGCATATAGATGCCGAAGGAAAAGAGAAACGCAGTTATCAATATTGCAATCGCTCGAATCGTCTTCCTTCGCCTCGGCGATTCTTTCCACTTCAACTTTTCACAGACGGGCAACAGAAAATATTTCTCGGTGTAATTCACAACAGGGGAAAGCAGATAGGAAATCGCCATTCCGACGACGACAGGCATAAGTATTCCCGTAATGGTCTGAATCCCTGCCATAATATTGGCACTGTGGAACACAAAATAGTAAAAAACGATACCGGCAGCAATTGTCAGAAAAGCAGTTACTCCCCAGCAGAAATATTTGTTATTGAACTTGATTTTCATTGCAGTACCCCCTTCAACTTCTTTTATCATCATACTATTTTCGTGAATGGATAACAAGCAAAATCCGAAAGATTTTCGTTTTTTTAGAAAATGATATTGTCAATAGGCACGAATCCTTTTACAATATACTGTAATCATTCAGAATCATAAAATCATAATACAATCAGGCAAAATAAATAGGAGAATCCAATGAAGCTACAGCAGGTTATGAGCCGCGTCCGGAAGGCGGTTGACGATTATCAAATGATTGAAGAGGGCGACAGGATTGCGGTCGGCATATCAGGCGGTAAGGACAGTCTGACTTTGCTCTATGCATTACATGGTCTGATGCGGTTCTATCCGAAAAAATTCGAACTGCACGCCGTAACCGTGGACCTGGGTTTTGATAATCTGAATTTAGAGCAGATCAAGGAACTCTGTGCAAAGCTTGAAGTACCTTATACAATTGTGAAAACGGATATTGCCCAAATTATTTTTGATGAACGCAAGGAGGAAAACCCCTGCTCATTGTGTGCTAAGATGCGAAAAGGTGCGCTGAATCAGGCCATCCGCGAGGCAGGCTGTAATAAAGTGGCTTATGCACATCACAAGGATGATGTCATTGAGACGATGTTGATGTCACTCATTTTCGAGGGGCGCATTCATACCTTCTCTCCTGTCACATACCTCGACAGAATGAATCTGACGGTCATTCGCCCTCTCATGTATATGGATGAAGTGGATGTCATCGGCTTTGTACATAAATATAATGTTCCCGTGGTGAAAAGTCCCTGTCCGGCAGACGGCAATACCAGAAGAGAATACGTGAAAGATCTGCTGCGTTCCATAAACTTAGAAACACCGGGCGTTAAGGAGAGAATGTTTACCGCTATCACAAACAGCGGCATCAGGGGATGGGAAAGAAAAGAATAATACGATTGCGCGAAAGCCTTCTGCATGCAGAGGGCTTTCCTGATTTTCTTTTGGAACATAAACCTATTTATTGGGCAATTCCTCATGGATCAGATTCACCAGTTTATAAGTAAACTGAAAAATCTCGCTGACCGGATCCTGCATTCCATGACTGATCCAGCGGTTTAAGATTCCGTTGCAGCCTTCCAGGATAAAGTCATATAACCACTCCTGCTCTTTCGGGCTCAAATTCTCAAATCTGGATGCAATCAGGTCCATATTCTCATGATAACACAATCCGAAGACTCTCTCTTTAAAGACCTGATCTCCATTCTGAGAAAACAGGATACAATAGTCATCGGCATGTGCCTTCAGCAGATCCAGAATGATCTTAAACACAGAAGCGAATTCTCTGCTTCTGCTTTTTACGATTTTGTCCTGCATCTCTTCTAATAATTCTTCCTCGATCTTCGCCAGACAATCATATGGATTGTCGAAATATTTATAGAAAGTAGCACGATTGATTTCTGCCTGCTTACATATCATGGTCACAGTGATTTTATTCACAGGATATTCTTTCAGCAATGATAAAAAAGTTGTTCTGATTATATGCTTTGTATATCGCACTCTGGCATCCATGACCCGTCTCCTATACATTTATCATAGTATTTGTTTATTAAATAACAAATTGTACAAATTTAATGATTGACTCGGTTTGCAATCAATTATATAACTAAATGAGTGATTTAATCAACACTATGTTTATTATTAGAGTCCTGATTCAGAGACTAACCAATCTTGGAGGAAATAAAGTATGAGTATTAGAATCATTGCGGATTCCGGATGTGATATTCTTCCTGCGGAAGCAGAAAAGATGGGGATTACCATCCTGCCGCTCAAGGTTTCGTTTGAAGGTGAAGAATATCTGGACGGCGCTACATTAAGTCATGAGGATTTCTATCTGAAATTGATTGAATCCGATACACTTCCAAAGACCAGTCAGGCAAGCCCCTACGAATATGAAGAATTTTTCGAAGAAAGTGTAAAGGCAAACGATGAGGTCATCTGTATCACGATTTCCTCAAAGCTGTCCGGCTGTTATCAAAGCGCCAACATTTCCGCTTCCGATTATGAGCATGTCTATCTTGTCGATTCTGAAAATGCCTGTGCCGGGGAACGAATTTTGGTTGAATATGCCGTAAGATTACGGGATCAGGGTGTTTCATGCAGGGAGATTATCGCTTTATTGGAAGAAAAAAAGAAACATATCAGAATATTAGGGCTTCTGGATACTTTAGAATATTTGAAAAAAGGCGGCAGAATCTCTTCCGTAGCTGCAGCAGCAGGTGAATTGCTGTCGATTAAGCCTGTCGTAACGATTGAAGAAGGAATCATATCGGTTGTCGGAAAAGCGAGGGGCTCAAAGAATGGCAATAATCTGCTCAATAAGATAGTTGAGAAGGACGGAGGAATTGATTTTACGATGCCTTATTGCGTCAGTTATACCGGCTTGTCAGATGCTTTGATTCAAAAGTATCTGAGTGACAGCAGCTCTATCTATGAATCCATGGCAAACAGTATACCGATTCACACCGTAGGCTGCGCAATCGGAACCCATATCGGTCCCGGTGGTATCGCGGTAGCATATTTTAAAAAATAAGTCTGAAAGCTTCAAAGGTTCCCTTTAGGTACTGTATCAGTACCTTTGGGAACCTTTGAAACTTTTAAAGGAGATTAAGAGATTAAGAAATCAATACTTATACTCTGAAGAATAATAAGGAAGAACAATGGTTTGCCCTGCATAAATCGTATCGTCATTCAATCGATTCATCATTCTTACCTCAAGCAGGTAACTCTCTTTATCCTCGTAATAATCATAATCGATGTATCTGTCGGATAACTCCCATAAGGTATCGCCGCTCTCCACACAAACGGATGTATAGTACTTGAAACCTTTATTTGCATTGGTCTTCAGGGAACTATAAGCCAAGGTACATACCACAGTCAGTATCATGGTAGCAATCAAAGCAAACGCCAGCCTCTGAATTCTATGGATACGCTCTTTTCTCTTCTTCAGCGCAATACGATAGCCTCTCAATTCTTCATATGACATTGACCTTATCTCATAGATACTTTTTCTTTCATATCTTCTGTTCATGGTACATCCCTCCAAGCAACCGTTCAAGTGTTCGGAACATTTGTTCTGTTTTTAATATATAACAAGAACAAATGTTTGTCAATAAAAATCGAACATATTTTTGGAATATATGTTTGCTTTTTTGTTTTCGGTATGTTACTATGAATTCAGATACATAGTTTCAGCAGCTTTCACTTAACATATTTCGGGAGGTTTTTATGGCAAACGGTAAAATCAGCACTAAGCAGCGTGAAATATTGGAATATATCAAAGATGAAATTCTAAAAAAAGGATATCCCCCAACCGTTCGTGAAATCTGCGAAACGGTCCGGTTGAAATCCACCTCCTCTGTTCACTCACATCTGGAGACTCTGGAAAAAAACGGCTATATCAGACGAGACCCTACCAAGCCCCGCGCCATCGAGATCTGCGATGAGAGTTTTCAGATGGTTCGAACCGAGATGGTCAGCATTCCCGTCGTCGGCAATGTAGCCGCAGGGCACCCGATTCTTGCGGAGGAGAATATCCAGGAATACTATCCTGTCCCTGCCGATATGGTTCCCAAGGGAGAATCCTTTATTTTAAAGGTGCGCGGCGAATCCATGATCAATGTCGGTATATACGATGGCGACCGTCTCTTTGTAAACGCATGCAACACCGCGAACAACGGCGATATTGTTGTTGCCCTGATCGATGATTCCGCAACCGTAAAAACCTTTTATCGTGAAAACGGACATATCAGGCTACAGCCTGAAAATGACACAATGGATCCTATCATCGTTGACCAATGTCAGATCTTGGGTAAGGCGTACGGTGTGCTTCGTTTCTTCCGTTGATTTTTCTCGTATAAAATCTCTTTCTTCTGTACATAGTAGTATTGCAGGTTCTTTCTATAACATGCAGAATGAGAGGTATTATATGGGAAACAAGTATTTAGACGGCACAGCCCTTACTCTCGTGATCATCGGTGCATTAAACTGGTTATTGATCGGAATTTTCAGGTTTGACCTTGTAGCATTTATCTTTGGTGATATGTCCTGGTTATCCAGAATCATCTATGCTCTGGTCGGTATCTGCGGTCTCTATCTGATCAGTTTCTACATGCATCTTGGCAATCACGGCGAATAAGAGCATTGCATCTTCAAAGAGCATTTCAAACCAAAACAAGTAAAAGCTTATGTCAAAAGAAGCCCCGGCTCAATCGAGTCGGGGCTGTTCTTTCCTATTTCTATTTGATTGTATCGAGTTCTACCTGCTTACCATCTCTCCAGATTCTTTCCAGATTATAAAGGAGACGGTTCTCCTTATCAAAAATATGCACGATCACATCGCCAAAATCCAAAAGCACCCAGTTAGCGGTATCGTACCCTTCAATCTGCTTTGGAGGTGCGCCTGCTCTTCCAAGCTTCTCCTCTACCTGATTGCACATTGCCTGAATCTGGGAAGGGTTGTTGCCGCCGGCAATGATAAAATAATCTGCAAGAACAGATACCTCGCTGATATCGATCACTCTGATATCTTCTGCTTTTTTATCTTCTAAAGCTTCAATTGCAAGTTTGGCCATTTCCAAAGAATCCATTGTCGTTCTCCTCCATCAAAGTTGGTTGGTATAATATTTCCAGGTAATTTCAGTCATCGGGTCTATTTCTCCCTCTGAATTTTTGAGGTAAACCAGAGTATCTTCCAGAATCCGAATCAGCGCTGCGTCCAGATCTTCAAAAGCAAGCTTCCTGATTTCTTCCAGGTGAGCCGCCTTGTTTCTTCCGGGTTCGATATAGTCGGCGATGAAAATGATTTTTTCCAACACACTCATATTCCGACGTCCGGTCGTATGAAATGCAATAGCGTTGAGAATATCTTCCTGTTCGATTCCGTACTCACTTTTTGCAAGAAAAGCACCGACTCTGCCATGAAGAATGAACGGATTGCGCTTTTCAAACGCTGAAGGGTCATAATGATTCTTCTTGCAGGCTTTGAGCAGTTCTTCGTCTGTCATACATTTCGCGCAATCATGCAGCAGACCGGCAACTCTGGCATCCGTCAGAGAAACTCCGTACTTCATCGCCAGACACGCAGCAGTGTACTCCACTCCCATTGTATGCTCCAGGCGTTTTGCGGTCTGTACTTTCTCGATATTCTTCCGAAGCTTTTTCATTGATACTTCTTTATCCACGGTATAATCCCTTATCCAAAATATATTTTCTGACCTGTTCCGGCACCAGATAGCGTATACTTTTACCGTCGGCAATCCGCTGTCTGATCTCTGTAGAAGATATGGAATACTTCATAAAAGGCATAATTCGTATATCCGCCTGAAACTGATTTAAAAGTTCCTTCCGCTTATTCTCTAATTCCTCCGGGCTTGCCTGATCTCTGACGGCCGCGACGAACACACAGTTTTGAAATATTTCTTTCACATTCTTCCACTGATCCACAAACATCAGACAATCGGCGCCGCAGATAAAGTAAAACTCATCCCCGGGATATATCTGTTTCAATTCCAAAAGCGTCTCATAAGTATAGGTATATCCTCCGCGCCTGATTTCAATATCACATGACTCGAAATCCGGGTGATCTGAAATTGCCAGATCCACCAGCTTTAAGCGCTCTTCACCGGGCAGGATCTTCGTCCCCGCCTTCAGGTAAGAAACGCCTGTCGGAATGATCAACACCTTATCCAGACCCAAATAATCCTTCGCCCATTCAGCGAGCAACAAATGACCGTTGTGAATCGGATTAAAGGTTCCTCCCATGAAGCCGATTTTCTGCATAGCGATACTCCTTGTCCGGTTGTTTAGGGAAGCTGAATCCTTGGTTTCTCTTTGTCGGGTTTATACAGGACAAACTTCTTGCCGATCACCTGAACAAGCTGGGAATGCGTTCTCTCCGCAACTGTCCGTGCAATCTCTCCCGGGTCATCGAGACAGTTCTTTAAAACTGCCACTTTAATCAATTCATTGTTGTGAAAAGCCTCTGAAATCGCTTCTGTGAGCTCCGGTGTCAGGCTGGACTTTCCCACCTGGAAAATCGGATCCAGATTGCTTGCAAGGCTTTTTAGGTATGCTCTCTGCTTACTAGTCATTGTTCTCTCCGTCACTTATTTGTAATAATCAAAGGCAAGACCGTACATCTGTACCGTATCGCCATCCTGAATGCCGAGTGCCTCCAGCTCCTCCAGAATACCGGTTTCTTTCAGGAAATTCTGGAAGAAGGTAAATCCCTTCTCGCTGTCAAGATTGGTATATCCAAGCATCTTTTCGATGCGGGGACCTTCGACAATATACTTGTCCTGCGCTTCATCATAGGAAACCGTATAAGGCTCATTGGAGTCAGCGAAGCCTTCCAGTTCAGGGAAGAATTCCTGTTCAAATACAGTCACTTCCTCACCAATGGTCAGAAGCAGTTCGTTCACATGGTAAAGAAGCTCCTTTACACCCTGTCCGCTGACTGCCGAAATTGCATAGACTGATATGCCCTTAGGTTCAAACTCCTTGCGAATTCTCTCCACGGGATCATTGTCCCGGTCATAAATAGCATCGATCTTGTTGGCTGCTATGACCTGCGGACGCTTAGCGATCTCAGGATTATAAGCCTCCAGTTCCTTATTGATCGCATAAATATCTTCTACGGGATCTCTGCCTTCCGTTCCGGCGGCATCCACAATATGGATAATGACCTTGGTACGTTCAATATGCCGCAAAAATTCATGGCCGAGTCCGACGCCTTCGGATGCGCCCTCGATCAGACCGGGAATATCCGCGATAACAAATCCCTTGGTTCCCTCCAGGTCAACAACGCCGAGATTCGGATTTAAGGTCGTAAAGTGATAGTTTGCGATCTTGGGTCTGGCGTTGGTAACTCTCGAAAGAAAGGTCGACTTTCCGACATTCGGGAAGCCTACCAGCCCCACATCCGCAATCACCTTCAGCTCCAGCAAAAGCTCCATCTCCTTCGCGGGCTGACCGGGCTGAGCATACTTTGGCGCCTGCATGGTACTGGTTGCGTAATGCTGATTGCCATTACCGCCTTTTCCGCCGGTCAAAAATACAACTCTTCTGTTGTCGCCCGACATATCTGTGATGACCTTTCCACTGGCAAAATCCTTGATGACGGTTCCCTGGGGGACTTTTATAATGATATCCTGACCGTCTTTGCCGCGGCAGTTCTTCTTGCCGCCGTTTTCACCGTCCTCAGCCTTGTACTTTCGGACATTTCTGAAATCAATCAGGGTGTTTAATCCTTCATCCACAACAAAAATCACATCGCCGCCACGACCTCCGTCACCACCGTCCGGACCGCCTGCAGGGACGAATTTTTCACGGCGGAAGGAGACATGTCCGTCTCCGCCTTTGCCGCTTCTGACAAAAATTCTGGCTCTATCTACAAACATTGTGTCTTCTGCCTTTCAAAAAACATCAGTGAAAAAAGGACTTCAAACTTATCTTTAGTTTGAAGTCCTCTGAACTCGTCTTACTGCTCTACAGGATATACAGAAGCCTGCTTCTTATCTCTTCCTTTTCTCTCGAAACGAAGAACACCGTCAACCAAAGCAAACAGTGTATCATCTCCGCCGATACCTACGTTAACGCCGGGATGAATCTTTGTTCCGCGCTGTCTGTAAAGAATATTTCCTGCCTTTACGAACTGTCCGTCAGCTCTCTTCGCACCTAATCTCTTGGATTCGGAGTCTCTACCGTTCTTTGTGGAACCTACTCCCTTTTTATGAGCGAATAATTGAAGGTTCATATTTAACATGGTTTACACCTCCTTGAAGTTAACTTTTAAATATTTCTCTCCGTATTCTCTGCTGATATTCTGTAGTGTCAACACCATGGAATCCATCAGGAAAATACATTTTTCCTGCAAAACATCGTGAAAGTCACACTTTAGAAAACCGGTTTCTTCATTCATGACTGCCTCTAAGCCGACATGGCCAAGTTCTTCTAAAGCATTCACCGTACCTACCGTAACCGCCGATACAGCAGCACAAACGATATCCGGCTGACCTTTCTTCGCATATTCTGCGTGTCCCATACAATAGAAACCTTTGTAGGAACCTTTCTGGTCTTTACAAATCACTACAGTAATCATTACGCGTTAATCTTGTCGATCTTAACCTGAGTGTATGCTTGTCTATGACCGTTCTTCTTGTGGTAGCCGGTTTTTCTCTTGTACTTGTATACAATAACCTTCTTACCTCTTCCCTGCTCCATAACAGTTGCGGAAACAGTTGCGGATGCAACGTCTGCGCCAACCTTCAGGGTTCCGTCACTTACTGCGATAACCTGGTCAAAGGAAACAGTAGCACCTGCTTCTGCGTCGATCTTCTCAATCTTGATCACATCTCCCTCAGAAACCTTGTACTGCTTTCCGCCTGTTGCAATAATTGCGTACATAATTAGGCACCTCCTATTCATGAACTACGAAAGTTCAATTACTCGCTGACTTTGGTGGCGTCCTTCAGGACACACTTTTACCTAGTCATGCGGCATACCGTAGAATCATAACATGAGGTGCTTAATCTGTCAAGCATTTTTATTGATTTTTCTTCTCAAAATCTTCAATATACTGAATAATCAGTCTCACTGTGCCGTCAATTCCAAGCACACTGCTGTTGATGCACAGATCATAGCTGTCTGCCCGTCCCCACTTCTTCGACGAGTAATAATTGTAAAAGCTCTGGCGCTGTTTATCCTTCTTGATAATCATGTCCTTAGCCTTTGCCTCGGAGATTCCGTAGCGTTCCATAATTCTCTTGACCTTGACATCATCATTGCCGTAGATAAAGAGATTCACAACATTCTCATAATCCGCCAGTGCATAGTCAGCGCAGCGTCCTACAATGACACAGGGACCTTCATCCGCAATCTTCTTGATCGTTTCAAACTGTGCCAGAAATACCTTGTGGCTGATCGGCATATCCACAAAAGAGGAAGAATTATAACCAAAGGAATAGGTGTCCATGACAAGATTATACAGGAAAGAACTGGTCGGGCGTTCATCATGATTTTGAATCATTTCCTCACAAAAACCGCTTTCCTTGGAAGCCCTGCTAAGAAGCTCCTTATCGTAACATTTGATGCCGAAATACTCTGCTACCTTCTCACCGATTTCACGGCCGGCGGAACCAAATTGTCTTCCGATTGTAATCACTGTATTCATAGATTCTTCTCCCTTCCGTAAACTAACATCATTTCGGAAAATGTGATATTTACAGTATTTATTATACACTAAAATCAATTGACAGACAATAGTTAATTATAGCGGAAGGGTATTCAGAAGATGTTCAAAATACTCCGGA
The DNA here is from genome assembly GCA_016293615.1 of Acetatifactor sp. Lineage (GTDB taxonomy): Bacteria > Bacillota > Clostridia > Lachnospirales > Lachnospiraceae > Acetatifactor. The sequence goes on along the minus strand of JAEDDX010000007.1, from coordinate 35,751 downwards.
AGGGGCGCGTCTGTTTCGATATATTCATTCGTTCTCGGATGCTGAAATCCCAGGATCTTGGCATGCAGGGTCTGTCCCTGTAAATGAAACTTTCCGGTGCGGGTGCAATAGACCTCATCTCCCAACAGAGGATGCCCGACAGACGCCATATGCACACGAATCTGATGGGTTCTTCCCGTCTCCAGTACACATTCTATATAAGTATACTCCCGAAAGCGCTTCAAAACCCTATAGTGTGTTACGGCAGATTTACCGTTTCTTACATTGACTGCCATCTTTTTGCGTTCCCTGGGATCCCGGCCGATCGGTTGATTGATGATCCCCTCATCCTCCTTCAAAACGCCGTGACAGATTGCATGGTATCTTCGCACCACGGTATGTTCCTTCAATTGCAATGCAATGCTGTTGTGAGCAAAATCATTTTTGCACGCTATGATGGAACCCGTGGTATCCATATCGATTCTGTGCACAATGCCGGGTCTCATCACACCGTTGATTCCGGACAATTCATCTCCGCAGTGATACATCAGCGCATTTACCAGGGTTTGACTGTAATGCCCGGGTGCCGGATGCACTACCATGCCTTTCGGTTTATTCACGACAATGACATCTGCATCTTCATACAGAATATCCAGCGGTATGTTCTCAGGTGCAATGTCAGGTTCTGCGATTTTGGGCAATGCAAATTCAACGATGTCGTCCGTCTTCACCTTATAGCTTCCCTTTACAGGTTGGCCGTTCACACTGACAGCCTCATCCTTTATCAGTTTCTGTATAAATGAACGTGACAAAGAATCGATAAGCATTGACAAACACTTATCGATTCTCTCGTTTTCCAATTCTTCTGTTATTTCAAAACAAAACTTATCCATCTGTTCCGCCAATCCGTTTTATTCTTCTTTTGATTTCTTAAAGCTTAAAAAGCTCAGGTCATCGTCCTTTAATACAAACAGTATCTCAAGCATCAAAAGAATCACGGCAACAACAATATAACAATCCGCCGTATTAAAGATCGGGAAATGAATCAGCACAAAGGAAATAAAGTCCACAACAAATCCAAATCGAAAACGGTCGATCATGTTGCCGATTCCGCCGGCGAGAATACCGGTCAGACATAAATGAATCAGAAGATACTTCTTCTCAATCGGAATTTTGAGCATAAAATACAGTATAAAAGCAAGAAATACGAACCCGGAAGCCAGAAGAAACACCTTCTGATTCTGAAACATACCAAACGCCGAGCCTCTGTTTTCCAGATAATCCAACTCCAAAACGCCCTGAATCAGAACAATGGCTTCCTCTCCCTTGAGTTTTGTCAAAGCCAGATATTTGGTGAATTGATCAAAGAAAATCAGCAGGCCTGTTATGATTGCATTCACTGCCAAAAGCAGTCCTCTCTCTTTACGCATGTGCATCCTCATCGCTAAAATGAATCTCCCTGATTGCCGCAAGAATTTCCTCATCGGTAACACTCGTATCGATCACAGCCTTACCGATTTTCTTTAACAGGACAAAACGAATCTTCCCGTTCTCCTTCTTTTTGTCTGCTTTGGTCAGCTTCAGGACTTCCTCAGGATCGATTCCGTCCACCGAAATAGGCAGATAGAACGGCACAAACATATCTCTGATTTCATAGTACTCGTCCATGGAAAGGAGTTCTCTCTTCCAGGAGATATATGCGGCCGCCACAGCGCCGAGAGCAACGCATTCTCCGTGATAGAGTTCGAAATTCTTCGCCTTCTCAATCGCATGTCCTATGGTATGTCCGAAATTCAAAAGCGCTCTGTCGCCCTGCTCCGTGGGATCTTTCTCCACAACCAGCTTTTTCACGGTACAGCTCCGCATCAGCATCTCCTGCAGCACATCCGGGTCTCTCTCGCAAATCTCATACATATTCTCAATCAACCACTCATAGAACATGGAATCCTTGATCAGACCGTGCTTCATAATCTCGGCAAATCCGGCAAAATACTGTCTGTCTTCCAATGTGTTCAGCACTGAAAGATTCATATAGACGAGCTTTGGCATCTTAAAAGCGCCGACCATGTTCTTGTATCCGTCAAAATCAACTCCTGTTTTCCCGCCGATACTGGAGTCAGCCTGCGCCAGAAGGGTCGTCGGAATCTGGACAAAATCCACACCGCGAAGATAGGTAGCGGCAATATAGCCGGTGGTATCACCGACAACACCGCCTCCCAGTGCAATCAGTAAATCCTTCCTGTCAAAGCCCTGTTCGATCAGGAACCGATAGGCGTCTCTTACCGTATCCAGATTCTTGTTCTCTTCACCGTTTGGAAATACAAACTTAACAGCCTTGACACAATTGCCCTCAAGCAGGGAAAGCAGTGACTCGCCATAGATCTCATCCACTTTTGAATCCGTGACGATGCAGATCCTGCGCCTGTTTATTTCCAGTGTCGCCAGTTCCTCCAAGAGTTCATCAAATGACTTGGAAAACACAATATCATAGGATGGTTTCTTTTGATATAATACATTTAGTCTCTCAGCCATATGTTCTCCTTAACATAAGAAGAGTCCGCATTGCGGACTCTCAAATTTTTAATTATTGAAAGGTAAACCGAATGCTCCGTTGAAAATATCCTGAATATCGCCGGATATATCTACACTTGCAGGGGTTATGATAAAAATATAATGTGAGATCTTCTGCAGATTACCATTGATGGCAAAGCAGGAACCGCTTGTGAAGTCAATGATTCTCTGTGCAATATCTACATCAAGGCCTTCCAGATTCAAAACAACGGTGCGATTTGCAAGCAGTGTATCGGTAATCTCTCTTGCATCCTCTACGGTGGTAGGCTTGATAACGCATACTTCCATACCGGAGCCGCCGAGTTTCTTAGCGGCAGGCTGCTTCATGGGAGTGATCTTCCCGGTGACAGCCGGTTTTTTTACAACCGGACGATCTTCCCTGTATTCTTCCTGTCTGCCTGCCTTCTGAATCTGAGGCTTCTTGGCGGGAGCAGGCTCCATCTCCTCCTCATCGTCCATATAGTCCTCATCAAAGTAATCGTCATCGTCGTCACTGTTCACCTTCATAAAATTTAAGAACTTATCCATTACACTCATCGCTATTCTCCAGCCTTTCCACAATCATCAAAAAAATCCATTCAAGCGTCATTGATAATTCCGGTCTCCGAATATTCCGGTTCCGACTCTCACATATGTGGCACCTTCTTCAATTGCAACCATATAATCGCCGGTCATACCCATTGAAAGAATATCCATGTTAACATTATCAATGTTTTTCTCTTTAATGTCAACAGACAATTGTTTCAATTTGCGAAAATATTGACGGTTATCCTCCGGATGTTCCACAAAGGGAGCAATTGTCATTAACCCCATCACTTTTACGGCAGGAAGCTTTGCAATCTCAGCAATCAGCTCTGTCGTCTCCGTAAGTGTGGTGCCGAATTTGGAAGCTTCCTGTGCCACATTTACCTCAACCAGGATCTTGACGGTAACATTCTTCTTTAATGCCTCTTTATTGATCTCCTGCGCAAGTCGCAGAGAGTCCACACTGTGAATCAGATAGACCTTATCAACGATGTACTTTACTTTGTTGGTCTGAAGATGACCGATCATATGCCATCTGATATCATCAGGAAGAACAGGTATTTTATCCATCAATTCCTGAACCTTGTTCTCTCCGAAATCTCTGTAGCCGGCATCATATGCCTCCTTCAGCATTGCTGCAGGCTTCGTTTTACTGACACAGATCAATGTCACCTCATCCCCTAAACGCCCGGCCGCTTCACAGGAGCTTTGTATATTTTCTTGCACGATTTTCAGGTTTTCCCGGATCACTTGATACACCTCTTTATTTGATAAACTGATCGTCGCTGACCGAAGATGCATTCAATACGATATAATCATACACATTCAGTCCATACTTTGTGTTGGACTTCACGATCGCATACTCATCATTCTGATACAGAATATTGATCTGCTTGAAGTCAGCATACCCTTTGTTCATATTGTATACACCTATCAGCGTTGCCCTCTTGCTGACCACGAAGGTCTCCTGACTGTCAAGCTTATTCAGGATATCACCCGGTTTGATGATCGTGCCGTCCAGATAATACTCATGGGAGTCGCTGTCATAGGAATACACATCAATGTCAAGTACCTGGCTTGAGATCCTGCCATCCTCGAGATAGGTCTGACGCATGACGGTATATCCGCTGCTGTTGTTTCCGGGAAGCACGAAATCTTCCGGAATCAGGAAAAACTCCTTCTCCACAATGGAGGAAACGGGAATCTTCAATCCGGTTTCATCTTCCAGGATCAGCTCAATATCCAGGAATCTGTCATTGATAAAGGTCAGCATGGAATTGTTGAATTCCAGCTTCAGGTAAGTATTGCCGTCTGAATTGGTCTTCATTGTGGGTTTTCCCCACGATTCCAGCCTGTTTTTCAAAAAGCGTACCTTAATATAACCCTTGTCCACCAGCTTTGCCCCATACTCGGCCTCGATCGGAATGACAACCGACCAATTCTCATTGGTGGAAAGCTTATACACCGGATCCCCGACAGCCATGAGAGTATTTGTATAGAGCTGCTTCTTCTCATAATCCTCACCGCCTTCAAACATCTCCGCCGTGATATTGTCAATTGTCAGGTCCTCATATCCGTCCACCCAGTAGGCGATGATGCCGGTCATGGGGGAATACGAGTAATTGATTGCATTGACGCCCGTATTCTGGCTGTAATCGGCCAGGTTGGACAGCATGTTCAGATTTGCAAGCTTGAGCACGGAGTTTTTCAGGGCATATTTGCAATCATAGGCGGTTTGAAAATCGACGCAGTCGAAATGATGCATATAGGTGATGATTTCGTTTCGAAACTCCGACAATTCACTGTTGGTAAGTGTATTCTCACCCTGGTTCAATGCCTGAAGATTATCATTCAGTTTCCCGGTCTCGTCCACAATATAAACCAGAGCGTTCTTCGCCACTCTCTCTCCCTCACGCGCATAATAATTCACATAGCCGGCTACCTGCGTGTTTTGAACGGTTTCGTCACGAAGTATGATTCCCCGATACACTCTGTCCGTTGCCAAAGATCCTTCCTTGACCTCATACCGAACAATATGTTCGGTCTTCATATACATGACGATACATGCGATCAGGTAGAATAAAATCACGGCAAAAACGATCAGTCCGATATTCAGATTCAGCGGTTTTCTAAATTGTTTTGTGTTATTATTTCTGTTTGCCAAATGTTTCCCTCTATATAAAAGCCCCGGAATCACCGAGGCTTTCTTTACCAATACTAATTTTCAGCTATGTATCAACCGGATTACAGAGAAATCAAAACTTTATCTTTCAAAGCTTCGGGAAGTTCAGATTCATCCATGGAAACACTGAGAATAAAGTCAACTTCAAAGCTTTTGCTGATCACTTCAAGCTTTTCAACAGCCGCAGTGATATCCTGTCCTTCCAGCTTTGCGATCTTCAAAAAGCTGTCGAAATACATCTGCTGAAGGTCGTGGTCCTGAGAAATCACACCACACACAAAACCAATAAACTCACTGCTGTTATCAATCATGTACTGAGATACATCAATCAGACGGACTTTATTATTCAATTCATACATATGCTTGGGACTCTTGTCAAGATAAACAATATTGCCGGAGATCTCCTTGATCTCGGTGTTAACCTTACCCAAAAGCTGTTTGGTCTTACCCTTACCCTTATTTCCTACAATCAATTGAACCATTCTGCATACCCTCCTGTAGTAAATATTATGTATTGCTGATATTGTCTATTATATAAGATTTACCGACAAAAAACAACCTCTATTTGTGAATCTCTTCCAATAAATCTGTCATTCCCTGATAGAGTTCATCCGTTGACGGTGCTCCGCAGATCACTGAGATATACGGCGAACCCGATACATCCCTTGAAAGCAGAATCAGACAATGTCCGGCAGCCGATGTCGTACCGGTTTTTCCGCCGATCACGGTCACATTATCGGGAGCGGAATAATCTCCTCTCATGAAAAGGTTGGTTGTATTCTTGTCAAATTTTTTCTCCTTGCCATCCTTGTCGTAATAAGTGGTCTGGTAGCTTGTCATCTGAATGATCTCATTGAAGGTCTCATATTTAATTGCTTCGTTGAATATGAGATACAGATCATAAGCCGTAGTATAATGATTGGGATCCGTCAGACCGTGCGGGTTGACAAAGTTCGTGTTGGTCGCCCCGAGCATTTTGGCTTCTTCATTCATCATTTCCACAAAACGGTCCACGCTTCCTGCCACGCTGTCGGCAATCAGCATCGCCACATCATTTGCGGAATAAAGAAGCAAAATACGAAGCGCCTGATCCAGCGTCATGACATCGCCGGGCTTGAGTCCGCACAGCTGGGCGCCCTTCTCCGAAATCGTCACGGCGTTTGTTGCAGTCAGCGTCTGATTGACATTCCCGTATTTCAGAGCGACAAGCGCGGTCATCACCTTGGTCAGGCTGGCAGGGGAAACCCTGTCATGCGCAGCTTGTGCATAAAGCACCTCATTTTCCTTCAAATCAAAAAGCACCGCCGCGTTGACATCGCCAAGATGCTCCTGTGACGCGCCCGGAACATTACCGGACACAACGCACAATCTGCTGGCAAACGGAACCGCAGTCTTGTTATCCTGTTTTGAGACGACATTGTAGGTGCTGACATTCGCATCCACGACATAAGGAATATCATATTCCAGCTTTCCGCAGCCGCTCAGTGTCAGAGCTGCGGCTGTCAAAGCGCAGACGCATCGAATCCATCTCTTTTTATTTGTACATTTCACGCCACTCTAAATCTCCTCTGTCCAACGACTTGATCAACAGTTCCGCTGTGGCAAGATTGGTCGCCAAAGGAATATTGTGTGTATCGCAAAGTCTTACCACATTATTGACATCCGGCTCATGTTTCTTGGCCGTCAGAGGATCCCGCAGAAAGATCACAAGGTCCATCTGGTTATGTTCAATCTGTGCACCGATCTGCTGCTCTCCGCCCAAATGTCCGGCGAGAAACTTGTGAATGCTCAGGTTGGTTACTTCTTCGATCAGACGACCGGTCGTCCCCGTTGCATACAAATCATTCTTGCTCAATATCCCACGGTAAGCAATACAGAAATTCTGCATCAGTTTTTTCTTTGAGTCATGTGCGATCAAGGCAATATTCATATGTTCACCCTCTCTTAAGTAGAATAAGACTTATTTGCCTGAAGCCTTACATTCAGGACAAACCCCATACCGATAAAAAGACTCATTACAGATGTCAGACCGTAGCTGACAAACGGAAGCGGCAGACCAGTGTTCGGCAGAATAAAGGTCGCAACTCCGATATTGAAAAATCCCTGAAAGGCGATCAGACCGCCCATTCCCGCGGCGATAATCACCCCCGCAGTATCTTTCGCCTTTCTTGCGACGCTGATACATTCCAACGCCACCCCCATAATCAAAACGATGACAAGGAGACACCCCTTAAACCCAAACTCTTCACCGATCACCGCAAAGATAAAATCAGTCTGCGCTTCCGACAGGAAGTTACCGTTCTTCACGGACGAGATCTCATTGTTTTGATACCCCTTGCCGTTCAACTGTCCGGAGGCAATGGCAGTCACGGAGTTCAACTGCTGGTAGGCTTCCTCATCGGCATATTCCTCCGGATTGATGAAAGCCAGGATACGGTTGCCCTGATATCCCTCGAGCAGACCGTTGTCCGGCTGCAGGATCAGTGCAATCAATAACGCAAAGGCCGGTATCGCGAACGCAATCGCTCCGACGACCAGCTTCCAGCTGATACCGCCGGCAAACATCACGATACAGAAAACGATTATCAAAACGATGCTGGTTGACAGATCCGGCTGTTTCCAGATCAGAAACCACGGAGCCAGAATCAGTATGACGCAGGCTGCAAGAACCGGCACAGTATTCAGTTTCTCCTTATATTTCATAATAAACTGCGCGAAGAATAAAATCAACAAAATTTTCGCAGTTTCGGAAGGTTGGAAACGCAGCGGACCGATTTCAAGCCAGCGCTGCGCACCACCTCCCGTATCGCCCAAAAACTTAACGCCCAAAAGCAGGCCAAGATTCATTGCATACATGATCCAGTTGAGCTTTATGACCCAGGAATAGTTCACGACGGAAATGATAAACATTATCACAAAGCCGGCGATTACGCCCACGCACTGTTTCTTCTGCAGAGAGGGTTCCGCGCTTCCTACGGCCAAAATTCCAATTACGGACAGAGCAAGTATCATCAGTATTAATTTGTAATCATAATCTCGTAATCTGAATCTTGTAAACATATGTTTTCCTCTTTTAAGCCTGTTTTCCCGAAGCGGAAAGGTCAATGATGGGAATATTCGCACAGATGCTCGGTTTTGCGCCTCTCCCCGCCTTGCTTCCCTTGGTGGAAATCTGAATCTCCATATGATCGGAATCTATCTTTACGTATCTGGAAATCACTTTAATAATATCTTTTTTGATCAACTCTAAAAGCTCCGGAGAACAATTCACACGGTCTGAAATCAAAAGGATTTTCAAGCGATCCTTCGCCACCTGACAGGAGCTTTTTCTGCGAAACCATCTTCTCATCTTCTCTCCTCCCATCACTTGTGGAACACACCGCTTACTCTGGTCCAGAACGAAAGGCGTTTTTCAAAGTTCAGAAAAGGAACATCCTTACCTGCGACTCGCTGCACGATGTTGCCGTAAGCCTGTCCCGCCGGACTCAGATTCCCGACAAGGGGCTCACCCTGGTTCGTTGCTATGACAACGGACTCGTCGTCGGGTACAATACCAAGCAACGGTATTGCCAGAATGTCCACGACATCCTGCGCGGACATCATGTCGCCTCTTCTTATCATGTCTATCCGGAGACGGTTGATGACAAGATCCATACGCTGCGTACCGTTAGCCTCGAGCAGCCCGATGATGCGGTCGGCATCCCGGATCGCAGAGACCTCCGGAGTGGTTACGATGATCGCTCTGTCGGCTCCGGCAACAGCGGTTTGAAAGCCCTGCTCGATCCCGGCCGGGCAGTCGAGCAGTATGTAATCAAACTGCTCCTTGAGATGCTCGATCACCTTGACCATCTGCCCCGGCGTGACAGCGGATTTATCCCTGGTCTGGGCCGACGGCAGAAGGAAGAGCCCGGGATGCTTTTTATCCCGAATGAGAGCCTGCTTCACTCTGCAGTTGCCCTCGACAACATCGACAAGGTTGTAGACGATACGGTTCTCCAGACCCATTACAACATCCAGATTTCGAAGACCGATGTCCGTATCGATCAGGCAGACCTTAAATCCTGATTTTGCAAGACCTGTTCCTAAATTTGCGGTAGTGGTGGTCTTTCCGACACCGCCTTTTCCTGAGGTGACGACAATGACTTCGGAGCGTCTCGGCTCCTGGAAATTAGGTTTTTCCATTGGGATATTCCTCCAAACATTTATTTGTCGTCCTGCCGGATTCTAGAAAGAACTGAGCAGATCTTTTGTAATTGCGTCGAAAACGATTCTTCCGTTCTTTACATAAGCCACTCTTGCCTGTGTTTTATGGCGCTCCCCCCAAAGGGAACGCTTTTCTCCTGCTTTATATTTGAAATCACCGATTTTAAGTCTTTCCGGTGACATTTCAAGCGCTGCGATGAACGCCCCGGGCTGCCCGTTTCCGCCCGCATAGGCTTCTCCGTACAGTCCGCCGAGGATAATGATGTTCTTAGAACTGATCACGGCACATCCGGGCTCCACATCGCCGATTATGATAATACTGGTGTCGGTCTCGAGTACCTCCCTGTCCTTCAGGCTTCCCTTCAGGAAATGCCCGTCCTCTTCCCTGCTCAGCTTTTTATCGATCTGGGCAATCGCCTTCACAAACTTTTTGTTGGTCGCCTCATCCTTGCTCACAACACAGATAATATGAATGTCACTGTGCTGCTTTATGACATTCAGGACCTGTATTTCTTCCGCATCCGTGAGGAATCTCCCCTCAATCGCAAGTGCCAGAGAAGCTTTTCCGAAGAATCTCCGGGTATCTTCGAATTTATCTCCAATCACCTGCAAAAGCTCGGCAAACGGTATCTCTTCCACCAGATGAAGTGTCAGACCGTTCGGAAAGCTTTTGATATAAACCGGATCCTTCATACACTCACATCCTTTCCACAGCATCGTAAAACAGTTCTTTCGTTACATTTCATTCGTGATACCACCGTCGGGATGATCCGCCACGCCGTTGAGCATGTCATCCTCGGCCAGTCCGTAATAATATTTTATGATATCTCTGGTCGCCTGGGCGGCGTAATCAGAGGAGTATCCAAAGGGAATTCTTGTCGCAACAGCGATCTCAGGCGTCTCGTAAGGCGCATAGCACACAAACAGCGCGTGGTTCGGTCTGGATTTTGTCTGTTCTGCGGTACCGGTCTTACCCGCCACCTTAACGGCAAGATCATTGAAATACTTCTTATTCTCAACGACCTGTCGCATGCCCGAATGGATCGCTTCCCAATACTTTTCGGGTAGCTCGACCACATTGCGGATCTGCGGCTGATACACCTTGAGCACATTGCCCTCGGAGTCAGTCAGCTTGTCCAACAGAGTCAGGTTATAACAGGTCCCGTTATTGGCAACCGTCGTAACATACCGCGCGATTCCCACGGTCGTATAGCTGTGTGCGCCCTGTCCGATTGCGGAACGCACGGGATCTGTATCGGAGACCTCCGGGGACGCCTCCGAGATCTCTATCCCCGATTTCTCGGAAAGGCCGAACAGATCCGCATACTTTGCAAGGGTGTCAAGGCCGGTCCCGGCATCATATGTTCCATTTGCCATGGCAAACTGATAACCGATGTCGTAGAAGAAATAGTTGCACGAATCGCGGATGGCGGTCGACACCGTCTCCGCACCGTGTCCCACCCTCTTCCAGCATCTCGGGGAGGGCTGAATATAAGAGAAAGTACCCAGACAATGGATGCTGCTGTTTAAGCTGATCACATTCTCCATCAGGCCTGCCGTCGCAGAAACCATCTTAAAGGTAGAGCCGGGCGCACCCTTATATTGTGTTGCAAAATTATACTGCGGATTCGACTTGTCCGTGATCAAAGCCGCATAAAACTCCGGGTCGATAGAGTTGGCCATCTTGTTATTGTCATATCCGGGATAGGAAACCATCGCAAGCACATCGCCCGAGTTGACATCCGTGATGACAACGGACGCATTACAGGGGTCCAGAGCAAGCATCGCTGGTGTGATCTCCAGATTGTCGATGCGGTTCTTCATGAAGGTAAACGCACTCAGCTTACCTGAATACAGGGCGTTTTTGTCGTCCTCCGGAATGGATACTTTTCCCTGGTCACAGAGAATCATGCAGACCTGTTTGCCGTTGATCCGGTCGGTCAACAGCATATACTTGAAGAACTTCTTCTGAAATTCCGTGTTTTTATCCAGCATCGTGATGATATAATCCACCAGCTTGTCAAAGGTCTCTGCGGAGTCGGAATACTTCTCATCCAGTTCCAGCTTGCTGACCTCGATCCAGTTCTGCGCGATTGCATACCTGAGATATTCGTTCAGGCTGATCACTTCATCGGTCGCCCAGGCGATCTGGGTTTTGTCGTTTTGATCGACCAGTTCCGTGATGATCACTCCGTTCTTGTTCAGAAGGGAGACAATATTGCTTTGGTACACCTGATACTCTTTCGTCAGTTTGTTGTAGGGCGTCTTGGTCTCCCGCAACTCCCTGCGCAGCTTCTCATAGACCTCCTCCTTGTACTCCAGATAAGCATCATACACCACGGTCTCTGTCTCGCTGGCATCGGGAGAAGAAAGGTGCTTAAAGTCAATCACAGAATTGCCGAACATGGAATTATACACATCATAGATCGGTATTTTGATCTCTGCACTGCCTGCATTTGCCGCGGGTATATATTCCTTGGCATTGATGATCTTACTGGAGACAAGACCTGCAAGCTTCTGCTCCAGAATCGTGTAGACCGCGATCGTCAGATCCTTGTCAATTGTCAGATACACATTCTGTCCGCTTCCGGCATCCACATGGTCCACCACGGAGATCACCTTACCCATGGCGTCGACGATTACCTTCTCCGAGCCTTTCGAGCCGCGCAGTGTCGTTTCCATACTGGCTTCGATGCCGCTCTTGCCGACAATATCATTGGCTTTGTAGATACCGTCCGCATATCCCTCTTCAACCATTTTGGCATTCAGACTTTCTATTTCTTCGGTCGATATCTTACCGGTATAGCCCAAAATATGTGAGAAATACTTGCTGTCCACATACTGCCGAATGGTATCTTCCACGATGGTGACACCGGGGAGTTCGTCGGAATTCTCCAAAACGCACGCAACCGTCTCCTCGCTGACATTGTTGGCCACAATCGCACCGAGGTATTTCCGATAGCTTGTCAGCTTCATGGCGTAACGGATCGTGACAACCTTCAGCCATTCTTCCTTCGTATATCCTTTTCCGGGTATAAACTCACTCTTTTTATTGTCCGGGTCTTCATATTCACCGATGGCAAAGCCCGACTTCTTATTGCCGCTGATAAAGTTCATCAGCTCCTGGGGAGTTGCGTTTCTCTCTTCCTCTTTGAGGTCACTGATCTTAGTCCTGCCGTAAATATCGGCGATAAAACGCAGTCGTGAGTTGCCCTCGACGCTGTACTCAAACTCGCCGTCTTCATTGATGATGATCTTAAAATCCGTGATGACATGATCCCCTTTGTCTTCTATGTAGCGGATCAGCTTGCGAATTGTGGTATTCATCTGGCTGTTCTTTTTGTTGCCGGACTCAAACACATCTTCAATTTTTACCGAATAGGACAGTTCGTTATACGCGAGCACATTGCCGTTTCTGTCGTAAATCTCGCCTCTGGTACCATTGATTTCCTTCGTCTTCTCTATTCGAAGGACAAAATCCTGCAGATACTCTTCCCCATGCACAATCTGCAGGGTAAAGCACCTGTATATGAGAATTGCCCCGAGAATCAGAAAGACAATGGTAAAAATGGTCAGTCTGCTCGTCAAAAATCCTATTATTTTGTCGCGTAATTCATCTAACAATTCTATGAGCACTCCTTCTGTGTTCCGCCGACAGCTTCCTGTCCACAAGAAGAATCAGCGGATACAGCACAACAGTAACAAAAACCGTATATAAAACTTCCGGCAAAATCACATGAGACATATAATACACAAACTCAAATCTGCCCCGGAGCATAAACAGCAGCAGATAACACAGAATGCCGTATGAGAGATCACTTGTGACAATCAGTGCAATCGGAAGCTTGATGTCCTCCGGATAAAATGTTCTGGCGAACTTGCCGTTGATAAAGCCGATATACATCATCAATAACGCATAAAAGCCCAGAAACTCTCCGAAAAAAAGGTCCGAGAGAAGGCCGCAGAAAAAGCCTGTGAGAAGGCCTTCCCTCTCTCCGTTCATAAATCCGAAGACGGAAGTCAGAACAATCATCAGATTCGGTACGATTCCGGCAAAGGAAATCTTACAGAACACACTGCTCTGTAGCACAAAACATATGATAATGCATAAAACTGCAAGTATCTTTTTCAGCATGAATCTTACTCCACTTCAACCATTTGTTTCCGATCGGTGATGACGAGCACCTCCTGAAGATGCTCAAAATCAACAGCCGGCGTGATCTTTCCCGACTTGGTAAGATTGTTGGTATCTTTCTCAATCGAGCTGATGTAACCGATCAGGATATTCGGAAGATATTTATCGCTGATATTGGAGGTCACCACCTTATCCCCCTCCGCGACTTTCTGATTGCTGTCAATCAGGCGGCTGAAAGAAATCGTGTTATCCGCCATCAGTTTCAGGTCGCCGGTGACAATCAGGTTATCGCCCGTTGAGAGCGTCTTACCGCTGACATTGGAATTGTCACAGATAATCGAAGTAACACGGGCCCAGTTCGGTCCGACCGAAGTCACTCTTCCTACCAGTCCGCCCCCGGCAATCACATTCATATCGACAGCCAGGCCATCATTCTCGCCCTTGTCGATGATAAATTTGGAATACCAGTTGCCGGAATCTCTGCCGATGATTCTCGCCCCCACTTTAGCATACTCCTCGTATTGTTCACTGAGGGCCAGCAATTCCCGGAGATTATGTAATTCATACTGCCCCTGCTGAAGCAGGGTGTTTTTCTCGGTCAGCTCTGCATTTTCTTCTTTGAGGCGCTTGTTTTCCTCCAGCAGAGAGCGAATCTGCACCAGTTCTTCGGAACGATTCGCGATAAATTCGCCCATTCTGCCGATTCCTTCCTGAAAAGGCACTACCACATATCCCACCGCAGCCGAAAGCGGTCTGTTCAAAAGATCGGTGGCGAAAGTCACCATCATCAAAACAACACATACCACTGTCAGTCCGAACAGGAGATATTTACCGGAAATGGGTTCTCTTTCCCCTCTTCTCTTTATTACCGGACTCATCTGCTCATCCCTTCAATCGAATAGGCAACCGATTTATAATGGCTGTCCTTCATAATCTTCGCCAATCCCAGCACCACACTTGTCATGGGATATTCCGCGACATTCACCTTCAGTCCCGTGCCGTCCATAAGTCTCTCGGCAAAGTGGTTCACCTGGGATGCACCACCGGTCAGATAAATGCCGTGTCTGTAAATATCCGCTCCCAGCTCGGGGGGCGTTCTTTCAAGAATGACTTTTACGTTGTCAATAATAGCATTAAAATGCTCCTCAAAGGAATCATTGACCAGCTTGATGGGGATCTCCCGCTCCACGGGAAGCCCCGTCACGATATCTCTTCCGTATACGAGCGCATTCCTGTTTTCCGCTTCCAGAGTGGCCAGTTCCATCTTCACAGCCTCTGCCGTCTTCAGGCCGATCAGGAGATTGTATTCTTTGCGGACTGCAGCCCGGATGGACTCGTCCAGTTTCAGACCGCCGGTCTTAAGCAGCTTGCTGAGGACAATACCGCCCATGGAAAGAAGTGATATCTCCGTCGTCTCATATCCTACATTCACAAGCAGGATTCCCTGTGAATTCTTGACATCTATGTCCATTCCGATGGCGTCAGCCACCGCTTTCTCAACCACCATGATCTTCTTGGCCTTCACGGATGCATCCTTGATCAGGTCATAGAAGGCTCTCTTCTCCACCTCAGTGACATCGGTCGGCACCGCCACATAAAAGTCCGCAGCCTTAAAGCTGCCCCTCTGCATATCACCGATGAAGTAATGTACCAATGTCTCCATATTATGAATATCTGCAATTACCCCTCTGGATAAAGGGAAGGTTACCTGTATATTCGCCGGCGCCTTCTCATACATTTCATAAGCGGAATCCCCGTATGCGAAGACTCTCTTTCTGTTTTCTATCGCAATCAAATTCTTCTCACAAAGAATCGCATCGTGCGACTTGCTGTAAATCTTGATGTTGTTGGTCCCCAGATCAATACCGAATGCGTTGAATACCAAGATAACAACTCCTTTCGCTTTGTAAAAAATTACTTGTTTTGAAACCAGTTCTCCTCCATAAAACTGATATACCGGTTATCCCCGATGATAATGTGGTCCAGCAGCGGAATGTCCATCTTCTCCGATAATTCCTTCAGATTTGCGGTCATCTCCAGATCTGCCCGGCTCGGCGTCGGGTCGCCGCTTGGATGATTGTGCAGCAGAATCATCTCTACCGCCTTCGAGGCCAGCGCCTCCATAAGGATCTCACGCGGGGAAATCAGCGACATTTTGACGCTGCCCTCGGAGATTCTCTTCTCCTTCAGAAGCCTGCCCTTCACATCCAGACACAGCAGAAGCACACACTCCGTACCCTTGTGTCTGAGTCGCTCCATGTAGGAGTCGGCCACCTGGGATGAGCTTCTGAAAACGACGCCCTCCCTTGCCCTGCTGCTGCTCATGCGCATTGACAGTTCTGCGATGCATTTGAGCTTGACCGCCTTGACTTCACCGATCCCCCGGATCTCCATCAACCGTTCCAGAGGAATATCATGCAGTCCGAGAAGCCCTTCCTTTGGATATTCCGCAAGCGCCAGCACCTTCTTCGCCAGTTCCATGGCGTTGCAGTCCCTGGTGCCGGTCCGGATGATGATGGCGAGAAGTTCCGTCTCGGTCAGACTTTCCGGGCCAAAGCGTAAGAAGCGCTCATAAGGCAGTTCCTGGTTCTTTTGTTTTTCTTTCATGTGTCTCCTTCTACCTTCTCCGACACATAAAACCTACCTAACGAACGATCAGACGATAAGCAACAAGTGCAAGCACTACACCTATCACACTGGAGATGGTGATATGAATGGTCAGCCCGAATGTGACGACAAAAAAGCCCAGATTCAAAACCACCGGGGATGTCAGTCCGAAAGTCTGACCGTAATTCAGGAAAGTACCGTCAAAATATGTGCCGATAACTCCGCCGAGCATAAAGCCGACCAGTACTACAAGCACGATTGCCCAATTGACTTTTCGCATCTTTCTACCTCTGTTATCCTATCGTATTTCCATAACGCAGCGTTCTGAAAGGTATTCCATACACTATTCTATGGTAACATAAATCAAAAATACTGTACACAAAAATCAATGTTGAAAATTCTAACTTTTTTCTTAAGATATTACAATTTCAGAGCTTCTTTCTCCACCAAACCGCTGTTTAAGACAGACTGTAAAGACATTAAAATACCAAACTTTGCATGCTGCCATGTCAGTCCGCCCTGGAAATACACCGCATAGGGAGGCTTGATGGGACCGTCTGCGGAAAGCTCAATGGAGGAACCGGATACAAATGCCCCGGCTGCCATGATCACCTTGGCGTCATACCCGGGCATATCCCAGGGTTCCGGCGTGACAAAGCTGTCCACGGGCGCAGCGGCCTGAATGCCCTTGCAGAACGCAATCACGCCCTCCGGCTTTCCGAAGGTGATTGCCTGAATGATATCGTGCCGGCTCTCGGTACTGTCAGGTACCACTCCGAACCCGAGCGGCTCATACAGATTGGCCGCAAATATTGCTCCCTTTAACGCGCAAGCCGTGACGGTAGGCGCCAGAAACAGACCCTGGTAAAAATCCTTCAGAATCCCGAGGGATGCGCCAACCTCCTTGCCGAGTCCCGGCGAAGTCAGACGGAATGCTGCATTTTCCACACATTCACGGGTACCTGCGATATAACCGCCGATGGGAGCCAGTCCTCCTCCCGGATTCTTGATCAGGGAACCTACCACCATATCCGCACCGACATCCGTAGGCTCGATTGTCTCGACAAATTCACCGTAACAGTTGTCCACCATGCAGATGATGTCCGGCTTGATGCTCTTGATAAAGGCAATCAGTTCCCCGATTCTATTGACTGAAAGAGTCGGTCTGGTCTGATATCCCTTGGATCTTTGAATGGTCACAAGATGTGTCCTTTCATTGATACTTTCACGGATTCTGTCGTAGTCAAAGCTGCCGTCCTCCAGCAAATCCACCTGCCTGTAAGTCACACCATACTCGGCAAGGGAGCCCCTCGAAGGACGAATGCCGATAACCTCCTCCAGGGTATCGTAGGGTTTCCCGACAGGGGAGAGTATCTCATCCCCCGGGCGTACATTGCTCATCAGGGCAAGCGCCAGCGCATGCGTGCCGCAGGTAATCTGGGGTCTGACGAGCGCATCCTCCGTATGGAAAATCCCTGCATACACTGCTTCCAGCGTGTCCCTGCCAATATCGTTGTAACCATACCCCGTCGTTCCAAGCAGACAGGCCTCGCTCACCTGCGCTTCCTGCATTGCCTTTATGACCTTCATCTGGTTATATTCCGCAATCTCGTCAATCTTTCGAAAGCGCTCCGAAAGTTTCTGTAGCACTGCCTCTCCGTATTCATACACATACGATTCGATGCCCATACCGGCATACATTTTTTCTAATTCGTTCATTGTCCTTTCGGCGCATGGTTGCGCCTGACTCCTTTCCTGCCATAGCTTTCGATTCTCCTGACACAAACATAAAAAGTATCAAGTTATCTCTATCCGTAAAACCCGGCCAATCACATTCTTGATAAGCAGAATCCTGGATCCTTCACGCCCTGTTTTTCCAGCTGTTCCAGCATAAAGGACAGCATCCTGTCATCATCATAGTCAAACTGATCCTTATTGACCCAGATGACATCGCTCTCTCTCCGAAACCAGGTCAGCTGTCTCTTTGCAAAATGTCTGGTATCACGCTTCAGGATTGCAACCGCCTCTTCGTAGGTTGTCTCCCCGTCCAGCCAGGCCAGTATTTCCTTATAGCCGAGCGCCTGCATGGAAACCAGCGACCTGTCACAACCCATGCCACGAAGCTTTTTCACTTCGTCGACAAGGCCGTTCTCCAGCATTTCATCGATCCGCTGTTCAATGCGCTCGTACAAAAGCTCGCGCCTGTCGTTTAAGACAAAGTAGCAGGAATTGTAAGCCCGCTCTCTCTCCCGCTCGCGCTCATTGTGTGCCGAAATCGGTTCACCTGTCAGATAGTAATACTCCAATGCGCGGACGGTCCTCTTGATATTGTTGGCATGGATGACCTCCGCAGAGGCAGGATCCACCTTGCGAAGCATTTCGTGAAGCACCTCCGCGCCCTGTGTCTCAGCGATGCTCTCCAATTCCCTGCGCTTTCCGGTATCAGCTTCATTTTCCGTAAAATCAATGTTTCGAAGCAACGCCTGAATATAGAAACCGGTTCCGCCGACAACGACCGGAATGTGTCCTCTCTCATAGATGCCGCGGATGCATTCCAGACACCTTTGCTGAAAGATCACGACATTAAATTCCTCCCACGGGTCCAGAATATCTATCATGTGGTGCCGGACCCCCTGCATTTCGTCAGGATGGATCTTCGCCGAGCCGATATCCATATGCCGATACACCTGCACGGAATCCGCAGAAATGATCTCACCGTTGACCGCCTTCGCCAGAGCAATTGACAGCTTTGTTTTGCCGACTGCCGTGGGACCGGTCAGAACAATCATCGGGTTCATACATAATCCTCTCAACTAAATAATTCGCTTGAACTTTTTCTCCATCTCCGCTTTTGTCATAGCAACGATGGTCGGCCGGCCGTGAGGACAATGATACGGATTGTCCAGCGTCAGAAGCTCGTCGATCAGCGCCTCCGCTTCCTGCAGACTGATGCGCGAGTTTCCTTTTACAGCAGCCTTGCAGGACATGGAAGCGATTTTTTCCTCCACCACGCGCAGTCCGCCAAAGGAGACATCCTCCGAAAGCTCATCGAGCACCTCCAGAAACATGTGCTTCTCATCACAGCCGTAAAGGTCAGCCGGCACACTGCGAAGCGCATATTCATTGCCGCCAAACTCCTCGATCTCAAATCCAAGGTCTGCGAATCTCTCTCTGTTCTCGCGAATGACTGCAATCTCCTTTGCGGAAAGGCTGACGATCACAGGCGGCAGCAACGACTGGGATACGACTGCCTTTTCCCGATACTGCTTCATCAGTCTCTCATAGTTGACCTTCTCATGCGCTGCATGCTGGTCAATCATCAGAAGTTTTTGTTCAAATTCAATCAGCCAATAGGTCTCAAAGACCTGTCCGATGATTCGAAACTTCTTTCGGTTTGAATCGGTTAAGATCTTCTCTTCAAACAGATTCATCTGCTCACCGGACACAATATCCCGGGCAGGTGCCGTGGGAATAGCCGAAGAAACCGACTCTTTATCACACTCTTTTTGTGCATCGGTCTCAGGCAGTTCGCTGGTTTCGGTAAAGAAGACTTCCTCTCCCGGTGCAGATTCCTGCGCCGGTTCCTGTGCAGGTTCCGTTGTTTTTGCAGTGCCTTGTATCGCTTCCGGCTTTTGCCTCGGAATGACCGGAAGCGTCCTTGTCTGAGCTACGGGGGCGGGCGTCTCCCGTTCGGTGTATCTGTCAAGAAGTGATTGCACCGCACCGGCCTTCAAAGTCCCGTTCACCGCACCTTTTGCTTCGTAGGGCTGACTGTCCTCTTTGACCGCAGACGCATGGATTCTGCGCTGTTCAAACGGTTCGGGTACCTTTTCTTTCTTAAGCTGCGCTTCTTCCTGTTGATTTTGTCTGTTTCGCTCCTTTTGGGTCGTCAGATATGCCTCCGGTATCATCTCCCTGCGCTGAAGCGTTTGTCTGACCGCATCACTTAAGAATCCGGCAAAGGTCATCGGCTGCGTGAACCGGACATCCATCTTCGTCGGATGTACATTCACATCCACACGCGTGCCGTCCATGGTAAAATGCAGCACGAAGAAAGGAAACTTATGCTGCATCAGATACTCTTTATATCCCTCCTCCGCAGCGCGGAATATCACATTGCTCTTAATATACCTTCCGTTGATGAAGCAGATCTCGTGGTTGCGGTTGGAGCGGACCTGTATGGGCTCGCCCAGATACCCTTCCACCCTGATACCGTCGGACTCTGCCGCGATCGGTACCAGCGCGCTTGCGGTTTCTCTGCCGTAGACTCGATAGATGACTTCCTTCAGGTTGCCGTTGCCGGATGTGTGGAACTTCATCTGACCGTTTTGAATCAGCTGGAACGAAATGTCCGGTCTGGAAAGTGCCAGATGCTCCATCAGATCTGCGATGTAACTGCCTTCCGTCGCGGGCTGTTTTAAGAACTTCCTGCGCACGGGAGTATTGTAAAACAGATTGTGCATCAGAAAGGTGGTTCCGTCCGGTGCCCCGACCTCCTCAAAGGCCTTCTCCACGCCGCCCTCGAGCAGGATTCTGGTGCCGGTCATGCTGTCCTTCGTCTTGGTGATGACCTCCGTCTTCGAAACAGCGGCAATGCTGGACAAAGCCTCGCCCCGAAAGCCGAGACTGGATACGCAAATCAAATCCTCCGCATTGGAGATCTTACTGGTTGCATGTCGAAGGAACGCCTTTCTGATCTGGTCGCGTTCCATACCACAACCATTGTCGGTCACACGGACCAACTCAATTCCGCCGTCCTTTATCTCCACCGTGACAGCGGTTGCCTTTGCGTCAATCGCATTCTCCACCAGTTCCTTTACGACACTGGCCGGACGCTCCACCACTTCACCGGCGGCAATTTTATCAATTGTCTCTGAATCCAGAATGTGTATCTGCGCCATAGTACTCCTTCTTAACTCTCCGGAAAATGTATCAAGGTTATCCCTGCCATCTGTTCTTGAGCTTGTTCTGCAGTCTGTAGAGGGTATTCAGGGCGTCCAGCGGGGACATGGTATTGAGTTCCGCCTCCATCAGCTCCTTCAGAACATCCTCATCCTTCACCGTGTCAAACAGGGACATCTGTGCAAGGTCGACCTCATCCATCTTAGGCTGTTTCTTCGCTTTGGCGTCACCCTTCACATCCACCGCAATGCTCTGAATCTTCTCTGTAATATCATTGTCCGACAATTGCTTCGCGATCTCCTTCGCCCTGCCGATGACAATATCGGGCACACCCGCAAGCTTCGCGACCTGAATCCCGTAGCTGCGGTCCGCACCGCCCTTTACGATCTTTCTTAAGAACACAATGTCATCTCCGCATTCCTTCACGGCAATACAATAGTTGTTGACATTGTTCATCTTGCCTTCCAGCTCGGTCAGCTCGTGATAATGGGTTGCAAACAAAGTCTTCGCGCCCAGAAGCTTTCGATTGCTGATATGCTCGATCACTGCCCAGGCAATGCTCAAGCCGTCATAGGTGGAGGTACCCCTTCCGATTTCGTCCAAAATCAACAGGCTCTTCGAGGTCGCATTGCGAAGAATATTGGCAACCTCGTTCATCTCCACCATAAAGGTGGACTGACCGCTCGCAAGGTCATCGGAGGCACCCACTCTGGTAAATATCCGGTCCACGATGCCGATGTTGGCACTCTTTGCGGGGACGAAACAGCCGATCTGGGCCATCAGCACGATCAGTGCGGACTGTCGCATATAGGTCGATTTGCCGGCCATGTTGGGGCCCGTTATGACACTGATGCAATGACTGCCGTTGTCCAAAAAAGTATCATTTGCAATAAACATGTCATTGCTGATCATCTGTTCAACCACAGGATGTCTGCCGTCCCGGATATCGATGACGCCCTTTTCATTCAGTTTCGGGCGCACATAATGATTGCGTTCCGAGACCAGCGCGAGGGAAGCATATACATCCAGCTTCGCGACGGCCTTGGCGGTCTTCTGAATCCGATCCAGCTCCGCTGCGATCGCATCGCGGATCTTACAGAATAAATCATATTCCAAAGTAGTCAGCTTGTCCTCGGCGTTTAAAATCGTATCCTCCAGCTCCTTGAGTCTCGGCGTGGTATACCGCTCTGCATTGGCGAGGGTCTGCTTTCTGATATAATCCTCAGGCACCAGATTCTGATAGGAATTCGTCACTTCAAAATAATATCCGAAGACTTTATTGTACTTGATCTTCAGGTTCTTGATACCGGTCCGCTCCCGGTCCGCCTCCTCCAGTTCGGCCAGCCATGTCTTGCCGTCCTTTTTCGCAAGGCGCAGTCTGTCGATATCCTCGTCGAAGCCGTCCCGTATCATTCCGCCCTCTCTGATCGAGATCGGCGGTTCCTCCTCAATAGCCGCAAGAATCAGCCGGTAAATATCCTGCAGATCGTCTATGGAGTCCCGGATGCCCGTCAGCTCCTCGCAGGAGAAGCCTTTTAACACAGCCTTGATCGCAGGAAGCATCTCCAGAGAATTCCGAAAGGCGATCAGATCCCTGGGATTTGCGGTCTTGTACGTCACCTTGCTTAAGAGTCTCTCCAGGTCGTAGATCGGGTTCAGATATTCCCTGAGCTCATCTCTGGAGACACTGTCATTGTTCAGCTCCCCGATCGCGTCCAGGCGTTTCTCCATCTCGGCCTTCTCGATCAGAGGCTGTTCAAGCATACTGCGCAGAAGTCTGCCTCCCATCGCTGTTTTGGTCTTATCCAGCACCCAAAGGAGGGAGCCTCTTTTCTGCTTCTCCCGCAAGGTCTCCGTCAGCTCCAGATTGCGCCTGGTGGAGCTGTCCAAAAGCATGTACTTACTGGTCAGATACGGATAGATATGGGTAAAATGGGTCAGCTCCGTCTTCTGGGTATCATAGAGATACGCAAGCAACGACCCCGCAGCGACCATACCGACGGGGAATTCCTCGATTCCCAGCCCGATCAGAGTATTCACTTTAAAATGTCTGGTCAGAAGTCTTCTGCAGCCATCATCGTCAAAATAATGGGCATCCAGTGCATTCACGGAAATATGAAGCCTGCCGCGCAGGTCATCGATGGCAAACCCGCTCACCAGAAACGCTTCGTTGCAGATGACCTCAGAAGGCTGATACTTCATCAGCTCATCGTTCAGTTTGCGAAGGTCCTCCACCTCGGTCAGATAATAGTCGCCTGTCGTGACATCCGCGACGGAAACGCCGATGGTGGATGCTGTGTAAACAATACTCATCAGGTAATTGTTTCTGGTCTCCTCCAGAGACTGCATGTTCAGATTGGTTCCGGGCGTCACGATACGGATGACCTCTCTCCTGACCAGTCCCTTGGCAAGCTTCGGGTCCTCCACCTGCTCACAGATTGCGACCTTATAGCCCCTGCTCACCAGTTTGGTCAGATAACTGTCCACCGCATGAAAGGGCACGCCGCACATGGGCGCACGCTCCTCCAGACCGCACGCTTTTCCCGTCAGAGTGATCTCCAGCTCTTTCGAGGCCGTCAGGGCATCCTCGAAGAACATTTCGTAAAAATCCCCCAGCCGATAAAAAAGAATGCAGTCTGCGTATTGCTTCTTCGTCTCCATGTATTGCTGCATCATAGGAGTCAGTTCTTCCACCATAATCTTCTGTTCCGACATCACAAGTACTCCTGTTCGTAAACTGATAAAAGCGAATGCACAACGGATTGCGCATTCGCTTCTATAATACCACAAAATATTGTTATTGTAAATCTTGAGCTCTCTTTAATGCATCATCAATGTGTGCGCAGAAGTTATCAGCGCCGATCTTCTTGTCAAACCCGGATTTCTTCATGACCTCCATCGGCTGTCTGTTGACATGGGACAGCACAATGGTGATGCCCTTCTTCTCGCAGGCTTCCTGAAGCTGCTCCAGATTATGCATCGCCGTGGCGTCTATGGCGTTGACGCTTCTCATACGGATGACGAGAACTCTGGTGTCTTCGTTGAGTGAAATATTCAGGATCTTGCCGGCTGCAGCGAAGAACATGGGACCGGAGATCTCATATACAAGCGTCTTATCCGGAACGGTCCGCAACGAGATGCTGTCGGGGTCATCTTCGTCATCCACATATTTCCAGCCTTCCACCTCGGTTACATCGCTCATACGCTTCATGAAAAGAATTGCCGCGAGTACGATGCCGACCTCAATTGCTACCACCAGATCAAAGATCACTGTCAGCGCAAAGGTGACCACCAATACCAGAATATCGCTCTTCGGTGAGGACTTGCAAAGGTTTACAAAGGTTCTCCAGCCGCTCATGTTGTAGGCAACCTGGAACAGAATGGCTGCAATACAGGGCATGGGAATCAGTTTTGCAAGAGGCATGAGGAATAATACCACAAGCAGCAGGGTCAGGGAGTGTACCATACCGGAGATGGGTGTTCTTCCGCCGTTTTTAATATTGGCCGCGGTTCTTGCAATTGCTCCGGTAGCGGGAATACCGCCGAAGCAGGCAGAACCGATATTGGCAACGCCCTGGGCAACCAGCTCCATGTTGGAACGGTGCTTGGAATTAATCATACTGTCTGCAACAACTGCGGAAAGCAGGGATTCAATGCCTGCGAGCAGCGCAATGGTGAGGGCATTCGGCAGCTGTGCGCGGATCATTTCCAGAGAAAGAACGGAGGCATTTAAGGTAAACGGAGGGAACCCGGACCGGATACTGTCAAAAGCGGTTCCGATGGTGATGACATCCAATTTGCCAAGCTTAACGATTGCAGCGGTCACGACAACCGCGATCAGGGAGCCGGGAATCTTCTTGAAGACCATCGGCCACAGAATCAAAATGGCAAGTGCCAGCACACCGATCAGTGCCGCCTGGTAATTGAAGGTGGAAATATTAGCGAACAAAGCTTCCAGCTTTTCGACGGTTTCCACAGGCTTCTCGCCGTTTAAATAGCGGATCCCCGTAAAATCCTTGATCTGTCCGATAAACAGCGTGACTGCGATACCGGCGGTAAATCCGGTCGTGATCGTATAGGGAATGTATTTTAACAGGATACCGAATCTGAGAAGTCCCATGGCAATCAGAAGAATACCTGCCAGAATGGTAGCCACCATCAGTCCTTCGGTACCGTCCTTCATGACGATTCCGGCAACAATCGTTGCAAATGCAGCGGTGGGTCCTGCGATCTGTACGCGGCTGCCTCCCAAAAAGGATACCAGAAATCCCGCGATGATTGCAGTGTAGATTCCGGCCTCAGGCCCTACTCCGGAAGCAATTGCGAGGGCAATTGAAAGCGGCAGCGCAATAATCGCTACGATGATGCCGGCAATCACATCCTTCACAAATTGTTCCCTGCTATATGTTTTCATCACTGAAAACAGCTTCGGTTTTAACTTATCCATTGATATTTCATCCTTTCTCTTTCCCGGGGAAAATAAAAATCCGTGCCGTTTATAAAATTTTTATAAACAGGCACGGACATAAATATATAATCAAATCCGATCAATTGCAATACTTATTTTGATAAAATACCGGGAGAAACGACAAGATTCTTAAACACAATGCCCAATATAGTAAAATCCGTGACATTCATCGAGGCTGACGGGTACGATTCTGCCGATCATGGAGGCATCTCCCGGGACATGTACGATGGTATTGTTGGAAAGTCTTCCGGTCACCATGGTGCTGTCGTTTTCATTGACTTCCTCGATAAGTGCATCCATCACCCTTCCCCGGTATTTGCCGACCTGCTCCTTTGCCGTCTCCTGTACGACCTTCAAAAGCTTGTCAAAGCAGACTTTGACCTGAGCCTCAGGCACCTGGTTTTCCATGGCGGCGGCCGGCGTTCCGGTTCGTTTGGAGTAAATGAAGGTAAATGCATTGTCATACTTTACGGTGCGAACCACATCAATGGTCTCCTCGACATCCTCAGGTGTCTCTCCCGGGAACCCGACGATCAGGTCCGTAGTGATGGCAATGTCGGGAATTTCCCTGCGAATCTTCAACGCGAGCTCCACATACTGTTCCCTGGTATATCTGCGGTTCATCTTCTCCAGGATCGCCGTGGAACCGGACTGCAGGGGCAGATGCAGGTGTCTGCAGATCTTTTTGGATTCTTTCATCACCTGAATCAATTCATCCGACAGATCCTTCGGATGTGAGGTCATAAAACGGATTCTCTGCAGACCTTCGATCTTTTCGACTTCACGAAGCAGTTCGGCAAAGCTCATCGGTTCTTTCAGATTCTTTCCGTAGGAATTGACATTCTGACCAAGCAGCATGACTTCCACGACGCCGTCAGCGACGAGATGCTTAATCTCCCGAAGGATATCCCCCGGTTCTCTGCTTCTCTCACGCCCTCTGACATAGGGAACGATACAATAGCTGCAGAAGTTATTACATCCGAACATGATATTGATGCCGGACTTAAAGGAATACTTTCTCTCCACCGGAAGGTCCTCGACGATTTTATCGGTATCTTCCCAGATATCCACGACCATACCGTCCGACTTGAACATTCTGCACAAAAGCTCGGCAAAGCGGAAGATATTGTGCGTTCCGAAAATCAGGTCCACAAAAGGATAGCTTTTGCGAATCTTCTCAATCACAGACGGCTCCTGCATCATACAGCCGCAGAGCGCGATCTTCATCCTGGGATTTTTCTTCTTGTATCCGTTCAGCTCGCCGAGTCTGCCGTATACCTTCTGGTTTGCATTGTCACGGACCGTGCAGGTATTGAAGATCACAAAATCAGCCTTTTCGCTGTCGATGACCGTAAAGCCTGCCTGGTGCAGAATACCGACCAGTTTTTCGGAGTCTCTGGCATTCATCTGACAGCCGAACGTGGTGACGCAGCAGGTCGGCGCATGTCCAAGCTCGGAGGCAAAGACAGCGGTATGTGCCCTGGCCTTCTCCAGATAATAATACTGTCTGGTCGTTTCGTCGCTCAAATTCTGTTCGGATTGGTTGGAAAACTCATTCATGGTTCGCAAGGGCCCTTTCTATTACTTGTGCTGCTCCTGTTACAGGTACTATGTGGATTCTGTGTTCGGTTTACTGCTTCTTGTGAAAATCAGCGTATTTGGACGCCAGTCTGATGAGAAGTTCGGTCGTCGTCTCCATCGACTGCACGCAGGCATATTCGAATCTGCTGTGGTAGTTTGCACCGCCCGTGCACAGATTCGGACAGGGAAGTCCCATAAAGGATAGTCTGGAACCGTCCGTTCCCCCGCGCACGGGAGAGATATGAGGTTCGACGTCAAGCTCCCTCAGAACCGCGCAGGCATTCTCCATCAGATGTGTATGATTCTTCAACACCTCTTTCATGTTGTAGTAGGAATCCTGCACCTGTGCGACAACGGTGCCTTCTCCGTATTTGCGGTTCAGAAAATCGGCACAGGCAGCAAACATGGCTTTCTTTTCCTCAAACCGCTCCATGTTATGGTCTCTTATGATATATTCGGCAACGGTTTTTTCAACGGTTCCGTTGATTTTGTCCAGATGGAAAAAGCCTTCGTAGCCCTGTGTGTACATCGGGTTCTGAAATACAGGAAGAATGCTCTGAAACTCCTGTGCGATCAGGATGGCATTGAGCATCTTCCCCTTCGCATCGCCCGGGTGAACACTTCTGCCGTTTACGGTCAGCCTGCCGGACGCCGCATTGAAGGTTTCATCCTCCAGTTCACCGAGGCTTCCTCCGTCAACGGTATAGGCAAAATCCGCGCCGAACAAAGCGACATCAAAGTGGTCCGCTCCCTCTCCGATCTCCTCATCCGGTGTAAAACCGACCCGGATCTTACCATGCCTGATTTCAGGATGGCTGATGAGATACTCACAGGCAGCCATGATCTCCGCAATGCCGGCTTTGTCATCCGCGCCAAGAAGCGTCGTGCCATCGGTGACGATCAGATCCTTGCCGACAAGCCGCCTTACTTCCGGGAAATCAGCGACGCGAAATACAATATTCTCAGCCTCGTTCAATACGATATCTGTTCCGTCATACTTCGCAACGATACGGGGCTTTACATTGGTGTCGGTCACGGCAGGAGAAGTATCCATGTGCGCAATAAAACCGAGAACCGCGCTGTCCTCGCACCCCTTCGAAGCAGGAATGGTCGCATATACATAGCAATGCGCTTCGTCGTAAGTGATCTCCTGCGCACCCATCCCTTCCAGCTGACTTACCAGAAGCCTCGCCAGATCATGCTGCTTTGCTGAGCTGGGCGTGGTGCCGCTTGTTTCATCCGACATCGTATCAATGACTGCATATTGTAAAAACAAATCGATTGTTCTGGACATTTCTGATCTTAACATTTCTGATCCTCCCGGTTTACTCTGCACTCAAGTGTATCACGAGCAGAAGAATAACTCAAATACTTTTTCCGGCTCTTTCTGTATCTGTTCTTCGTGTCAATGCACCTTAAAAAACAGCAGTTGCTTCAGTCCCACCCATTCGCAACTGCTGTCTGGTTAATGCCTGCTGTCAATATCTTGCGCAGGCGCTTCCAAAAAATACATTCTCGAGCCGAAATCCTGAAAATAGCGGACCTCCCTGTCGTAGCCGGTCGCTCCGTAGGCCGGCTTCGCAAGCTTAAGCAGTTTATGCTCGTTGATTTTTGAAGTACGCCGCCTCCCAGCTGTTCAAAAGAACCGGGCGCACCCTGTGCTTCCATTCTCCTCTGACGATGTGCTCTCTGACAAAAATCACTCCATCAGTCCGTATTTTCGTTTCACACGCTCCAGCTTATCCAGCATCGGTTCCGCTCCGAACCACAGGAAGAGAACCGTGGCAAGGGCATGCACGGCATCGAAGGGAAAGCCTGTGATGTAATAAGTCAAAAGCATTCGTAAGGTAAAGCTGTCACTGCTCCAAAGCAGAAGCGAGGTAGGGTTCATGATGCCTCCGTAAATGACGATGGCACTGACTGCGCCGAATGCGGCAAGCGGAATTCGTCCGCGGGACAGAATCCCCTTCCGGTACAGAATGCCCGCAAGGTATCCGATGATACCCATGGCAAACATTTGCCAGGGCGTCCAGGGACCTTGCGAAAACAGGATATTCGACACCAGCATTGAGACTGCGCCGACCAAAAAACCGGTCTCCCCGCCGAGCGCCACGCCGGACAGAATCGTCATGGCAAGCACGGGCTTAAACTGCGGCAGCATGAAGAACACAGCGCGGCCGGCCACTGAAATGGCACAAAGTGTCGCCGTCAGTACCAGTTCTCTTGCCCGGGGCTTTTTCCCCTCAAAGGACAGGAAGAACGGAAGCATACACTCCAAAAGTACAGCCGTTGCAGTCAGGTAATACTGCTTACGCTTTAGAAACACCAGACCCAGATACAGGGTCAGCGGAATCAATAGCAGAATCAGTATCGCAGCGACCTTCGTGCGAAGCGGCAGCTTCCGTCTATTGAGTTCAGGCTGCACGATCGGATCCTTTTTCGTGTTCTTCCCGGCAAATATGGCAGCCAATATCAAAAAGAAACAGAACAGTCCATAGATGCCAAGCTGCATCAGCCCTTCATCCGTGATTGCGCCGTGGTTGATAAACGCTTTATAATCCGTATGACCGGCGGCGTAGCAATACACCGCTCCCGCGGCGATGAGGCTGAATAAGGTGCCCAACGTCCGGAGTTTCTGTCTAAGGCCCTTTTTGTCCGCAACTTCGGTTTCCTGCGCCCGGATAACGGGACTTTCACACATGTTCTGAACCGTACCCTGATTCGCCCGGTCAGACGACGCCGGGCTCTCCTGCGGCTTTCCGCCGACCAGTCGGACCGCGTCTTCGCAGGTGATGACAGCCGGCTCGACCTCACGGCAGATTCTCTGAGCCGCCGTCGTATAGAAATAATTCTTTCCGAAAAAGTTTTCCGGCCTTCCCTCGGAAGCGATCCCGCCGTCAAAGAGCAGGCCGCAGCGGTCTGCATACGAAGCACAAAACTCAATATCATGGCTGACCGTAATGATGCAGATCCCCTGATCCTGTAATGTCCGAAGCAGACCGGCCAATGCTTTCTTACTGACACAATCCAGCCCCTTCGTAGGCTCATCCAGCAATAAAATGTCCGGACTTCTCAAAAGTACCTTTGTCAGAGCAACCCTTTGCTGCTCTCCGCCCGACAAATCAAACGGATGCCTGTCCAGCAAAAGCGTGATCCCGCACAGTCCGCAAAGCGCAGAAAGCAGCTGCAGCTGTTCCTCTGTGGGCTTCTTCGTCTCAAATACATCCAGAAGATCCTCCCTCACAGTCTGCTTCAAAAACAGGGTCTGCGGATTCTGCGGCAGCATTCCGACACTGCCCGCACATGCAATCGTACCGTACTGAGGTTTTCTTACACCTGCGACGAGTTTCAACAGCGTGGTTTTCCCGCTGCCGTTTCCGCCAAGCAGGCAGCAGTGTTCTCCCTTCACGGCACGGAAGTTCAGCTGCTGCAGCACATTCGCTTCATCCTTCCCGTAGCGGAAGGTGACATCGGTGAGCCTGACTGCTTCATCGTTTCGGTTTCTTTTATCCTCGTCCGACCAAGCAGCCTCTCTTTGAAACGGGCGGATATGCCTGCGCTCGCGGCATAGTTCCAGAAAGTCCTTGCCTTCCCTAACCGAAACGGGACATGGGGCATTCAGCTCTGCGGCCGCCCAGATTCTCATGGCCGCAGGCATCGCTTCAAACAGGGAGTGGTTTTTCTCCTTCAGCTGCAATCCGACCGTTCGGGTATCGCCTGCCGCCAGTATGGTTCCGTTCTCCATCACGACCACCTTATCGGCATCCGGCAGAACCTCCTCCGTTCTATGCTCCGACACAATGACCGTTGTTCCGAGCTCTCTGTTGATTTTTTTGACTGCCGTCAGAAATTCGGACGCGGCAATCGGGTCCAGCTGTGCGGTCGGTTCATCCAGAATCAGTACCTTGGGCTGCATCACCATCACACCTGCCAGCGCAAGCATCTGCTTCTGACCGCCGGAAAGTAGGGAAATACTCTTCTCATACCACGCATCAATGCCAAAAAACTGTGCCATCTCGGCACACCTTCGACGAATGGTCTGTGTATCCAGCCCCAGCGATTCCGGGCCAAACGCCAGCTCATGCCACACCTTGTCCGTCACCATCTGGTTCTCCGGATTCTGCAGGACAAAACCGATTTCCTGCGCCGTCTCAGCCGCGGGGATCTGTTTCAATTCTGTTCCGAAATAAGCAATGGTTCCGCTGCGTGTGCCATGCGGCGAGAGCTCCGGCTTCAGGAGCCTTAGAAGCGTCGTCTTGCCGCAGCCTGAGCTTCCGCAGATGACCACATATTCGCCCTTCCGGATACGGAGATTCACACCCGCAAGAGCCGGGGTGTCACATCCGGGATACCTGAATGAAACATTCTCTATCTGAAAGACATCCTGAATCATTTCCATGACCGCTCCTCCCTTCGGTGTATCAATGACGGCATGAGCGCGTACACTGAAGCTGCAAGGTACATACAGAGATTCAAGGGCTTACCCATGCTGCCCGAACATACCGGATAAAATTTCCACGAAAGGCTCCCCGAGCATCCCACTCCCAGAAAAAAAAGAGCCGATATCACAACAAAGGCTAACATCTCCCGATCCCGCTGTGACCATTCATAGATGGCATAGACGCTGCGTTCACCGCTTCCGTAGCCCCTGGCCTTCATCGAGTCTGCCGTATCGATTGCATTCTCCATGCTCCAGGTCGTCACGATGGAGAAGCAGGCGATTGCACTGCGCACCTTTCGAAGGGTTCCTCCCTTCTTTGCATTGCGTCCCAGCATAGCCTGTGCTTCCGTCACCTGTTCAAACTGATTTTTCATGCCGGGAATCAGCCGAAGCGTCATACTCAGAAGCAGCGCAAGGGAAGGAATCCTCTTTCCGAACAGATACATGATCTTGTCGGAGCCAAGCACTTCGTGAAGGCAGGCAAACCATACCAGCACCGAAACCAACATGCTTCCCGCACAGGCACCGAAAATCAGACTCTCCAATGTCATTGCCTTACCGTTTGGATATATGAAAAGCTTTGTCTGACCGGTATGCTGAAACAGGCAATTGACAAGCACCGCAAGCAAAAACAAGGGGAGGATGCCTTTCATGAGCAAAAGCAGACCGTCCCGCCCTTTGAGACAGCCATAATACAACAGAGAGGCAGCCGACAGTATACCGATCAGGACCGGATGCATACACAGCATGGAAATGCACAAAAGCACTGCAAAATACAGTGCAGTTACAACAGGATGAAATTGTGCAAAACCGTATGATTCGCGCATCCGTATACCTCCCTTTACGCCGGTTTGTCTTTCATGACACAGGTCATCATAGCATACCGCAAAAAGACGGTCAAGAAACCTTTGTCTCCTGACCGTCGTAAGCTGCTTCTTTTTTCAACCTTCCGTCGCTATATCTGTCTTGTCGCTTCCTTCAGCCACCGGGTCTCTTCTTCGTTCAGATAGGGCGAAATCGTTTCGAAAACCTGCGTATGATAGGCGTTTAGTCTGTCCCTGTCAATCTGCTGCATCGACTCCAAATCTATGGCATCCAGATCGATCGGAACCATGGTAAGATTCTCAAACCGCAGGAACTGACCGTATTCCGTCTCCCTGTCTTTCACGCAGACAATCAGATTTTCGGTACGGATACCGTATTTCCCTTCCAGATAGAATCCCGGTTCATTCGAAGTGATCATTCCTTCTTCCAACACGGCACTGTCGAATCTCTCAGGAACACATTTCCATCTGAAACCGTTCGGCTCTTCATGGACATTCAAATAATAGCCGACCCCATGGCCTGTTCCGTGGTTATAATCCAGTCCCATCTCCCACAGCGCGGCCCTTGCCAGATAGTCGAGGTTGTACCCTCTCACTCCGTGCAAAAATGTTGCTGCCGCGAGGTTTAGGTGTCCCTTCAGCACCGCCGTAAACTGCTTCTTCTGTTCTATGGTGCAGGGTCCTAACGCGATGGTTCTGGTCACATCCGTGGTACCCTCAAGATACTGTCCGCCCGTATCAAACAAGACAAAACTCTCAGGGCGAAGCTCGGTATCGCTTTCTGCCGTAGGGGAATAATGACACATGGCCGCGTTCGCCCCATACGCCACAATGGGCTCAAAGCTCGGCCCCATATAATGCTCTCCCTGTTCTCTGAGACGCTCAAGGTATGCGGCCGCACTCAGCTCTGTGATCGTTATCCTGCCGATATTCTGCTTCAGCCAGTACATGAATCTTGTCACTGCCACGCCGTCTTTGATATGCGCAATTCTCTCATTCTCGATCTCGGTGGCATTTTTGACCGCTTTCGGAAGCAGGGTCAGATTTCTTTCGTTGATGACCTTAACCTGCTTTGGCAGCTGTTTCATCAGGGTATAATTGACTCTTGTCCCGTCCGCGAACACCGTATGAGACGGCGCCGTATTCTGCATATCCGGATAGACCTCATCATAAGGCTTTATCTCTACCCCGTCCGCCAAAAGCTCCTTGGTGACCGCATCGGAAAACGCCTCCGTCTGAGCGTAGATAACCGCCCTTTCTGCAGTCACCGTTGCATACGCTAAGACCACGGGATTACACTTCACATCATTTCCTCTGACATTAAAAAGCCATGCAATATCATCCAGGGAAGAGATCACATAGGTATCAGCCTGCTTTTCCTTCATCATGCCGCGAATCTTAGCTAGTTTTTCCGTTCTCGACTGTCCGCAGTATCTGATGTCGAGAATCTGAACCGGCTGTTTTGAAAGCCCGGGTCTGTCGGTCCATATTTCGCCGATCAGATCTTTGTTAAATGCGACGGATACCCCTTTTTTTGCCAGAACCGCTTCGAGTTCAGCAGCATATTCATAAGATACGCATCTTCCGTCAAAGCCGAGCACCTGCCCCTTCTTCATCGTTTCCGCAAGATACTCTTTGATCGTCGGCACTCCCGGCTGTGCAGACCGCATGAGTTCCACGCCGGTGCCCTCCAGCTCTGCCGCCGCCTGAATAAAATACCTTCCGTCCGTCCAAAGCTTTGCCTCACTCAGGGTGATCACTGCCGTACCCGCCGAGCCCGTAAACCCGGTGATATACTTTCTGCATTTAAAATAATCTCCCACATATTCCGAGCCGTGAAAATCATTCGTGGGAACCAGATACACATCGATGCCCTCACGCCTCATAACCTGACGCAGATTTTCGATTCTTTCTTTTATCATGATGTTCCATCCTTTCGTAAATCAGTTATTCCCTGCTACCTATTATACTGCCTTTTCGATTTAAAAACAGTACTTTCTGCAGAAATACTTTATCTTGAGAAACTTCTGTTTCGGAATGGAACCGTATTTTTGCCCCTCATCACACAGGCAGTGCCCGGACCATAAATCCGGGCACCAATGATCATCCGTCTTATTCTATTCTTAGTACTTGTTCCTATATCTGAGCGATATTTCTGAATCGTACTGCCTGTGCACCTATTTCTTGTCACAGTCCTTGCACATATCGAAACCGGGGTTGAACGCGTAGAAATTCTTTTCGTTCAGTTTATCCTGGGTGATGCGCAATGCTTCGCCGAATCTCTGGAAATGGACGATTTCTCTTGCCCGCAGGAACTTGATCGGTTCACATACATCCGGATCCTTGATCAGTCTGAGAATATTATCGTAGGTACTCCTTGCCTTC
Source organism: Acetatifactor sp. (assembly GCA_016293615.1). Taxonomy (GTDB): domain Bacteria; phylum Bacillota; class Clostridia; order Lachnospirales; family Lachnospiraceae; genus Acetatifactor. Next base: position 948 of record JAEDDX010000007.1, on the reverse strand, counting down.
TGTTCAGCTGCCATATCCTCGGTCAGATCCGTGATGATATCACCCTTTACCTGGAACTCACACGCGTTGAACGGAACACCGCCTGCAGCCTGCGGCCAGACGCCGATGGTGTGATCCACATAATACTTGTCAAAGCCGCTCTTCTCAATTTCTTCCATGGAAAGGTTTCTGGTCAGCTGATGCACGATGGTTGCCACCATCTCGAGGTGGGCGAGCTCCTCGGTACCTATGTCCGTAAGCACGCCTGCCACCTCACGGTACGGCATGGAATATCTCTGCGAGAGATATCTCATACTTGCGCCCATCTCACCGTCAGGGCCGCCGTACTGGGAGATGATCACCTGGGCAAGCTTGGCGTTCGGTTCTTTGATATTGACAGGGAACTGCAGTCTCTTCTCATAATTCCACATCTATTCGCACGCTCCTTCCCAGGGCAGAGGAGCCTGCCCCCATCTCCATACCTGATTGCTCTCCGCATAATCCAGCGTCAGCGGATAATACTTCATCGAAAACTCCTTCATCATCTGATGACGAATTCTGTTGTAGTGATTGTAATACTCCATCGCCATATGATCCGTTGGATGCGTATCCAGATAGAGCGCCAGATCCACCAGCGTGAAGCTTACGATATTAATATCTTTCAGAAGCTGTTCCTTACCGTTCATTTCACACATCTCCTTCCTGTAAAGGGTTTATTCAGTTCAGGAAAAATCGTGCCGAAGCGATAAGCCTTTTCCAAATCGTCATACAATTTCTCGAATCTCTGCCAGGGAACATAGGCCATGGCTACAGGCATTCTGTCAATTCGCTCGCGATCACACATTCGCTCGTTCTCATAGCTTTGCATACTGTAATCCTTTCGTTACCATTTCTTAGTTCTAAGATATGTCACGACGGCAAAACTGTGAGAGGGGACTTCAGGAAATGCAAGATTCTAAGAATATTTAT
>JAEDDX010000049.1 GCA_016293615.1 Acetatifactor sp. | reverse complement strand
TCTTAGGTAAGAAAGGCTTCACCCAACCGGTACCGTCTTCAGTGATCTTAAAGTAGAAGGTTGCAGCCTCATCTCTGGTAGCATTATCTGCACCGTAAAGTTCAAAATTAACATTGGTTTTATTGGTCACACTACCATCGCTCTGAAGAACACCCTTCGGCTGATTAGCAACCCATACACGGATACGATAATCACCGGTTCCCAAATCCTTAGGTGTAATCTTTGCAACTGGACCGGATTGGAGTGTACCCGCATTGGTATAAGAGCTTCCATTCTTCTTTTCAAGTATATAATTAATCTGGTTCTCAAATGAAGTACCCTCAATATCAATACCTGCAACATTTACAAATTTGAACAAATTAATACTCTGGTTGCTCTTATCAATATTAAGTGCACAACTCTCAGACAATTTGCTTACACTGACAGCAGATTTATCCACACTTGTGAAGAACGCTTCAACTTTAGCCATCGTAGAGCCAATGGTTTTTTCCCATGCAATCGTTCCATCATCTTTATAAATGATGAACTTAATCTCCATATCATAGGACTTTCTGTAATCCAATGTTCCTGTTACATCGGGACGAAGGTTAATCGCCATACTTGCATTTGCATCACCAATCTTATTGCCATACCATTCGGACCAATCAGTAGCACCGACTTCACGATACCGCATGATATACTCTGTTTTATTCTGATTGCCGCCATACATAGCACAAAGCTGAGCAAGTGCTTCTGCATTGATGTATGCCTGTGCAGTATTAGACTGGCGTCTCCAACCGTCTGCCAAAGTAAACGGATCGGGATCGCTGGAAGTCTTTCTGAATTCTTTCGTGCAGAAAATATTACCATACGCAGATCCGCTTCTGTTGGTTCCGGCTGCATGTTCAGACTTTGCTGTAACAGTAATCGTACCGGTTGTCAACTCCTCAGTCAAAGTCACAATACCATTGCTGTCAATTGTTGCACCGCCTGAAATTGTCAGTTCAAGTGTTTCGGGGTTAACATAAGTCTCATCTAACGGAGTCTGAGCAAAATTGTATCCAATTGCCTTAGGAGAAAGACTATATTTAGATCCTGCCTTATACATTTCGCCACTTATAAGGACAAAATCTTCATCAAATACAACTTCATTTACTCTTCTGATATAAACATTTACAAACTTTTCAACTGCCGGTCTTCCTGCAACCATTGTATTTGAGAACACATGAACTCTTACAACAGGAGACTGTTCATTTGCTCCGATTGTCAAGTTACCGGTACTTGAAATCGTCGTTCCGCTCGGCAGATGATTTGTAGGATTAGTAGGATCAACCGGTCCGGTAGAACCCAGCACTTCCCATCTCAATCCGCCTTCCACACCACTCAAGTTGACAGAAGAAGAAAAGTCTTTTTGCTCATTTGGCTCAAGCAGGCACTCAGAAATCGAGAGACTGATGTCTGCAGAAACAACGCTTACGGATTCTGTCAACTTATTTCGGGATGTTGTAGTAAATACATTGTTCGTTGTTTTGCTTCCGTTGATCAAAGGCAAAACAATCTTCACACTTCCGGACTTAGCATAATCGGTGCAATCCACATGGAAATCAGAAACCTGTTCCGCCATAAGCTGCCATTCCGATTCAGAGCCTCCGTTCGGATGTTCCTTATACTTTAACTCCTTATCACCGGAGAAGTATTGAACATAATAGATTGTTCCGTCAAGCTGCTTAATCTTCAGCTGCTTTGCAGTAGAATCAAAAGTAACTTCCGCGGTGGAATCGATCAGCAAATCATTGATCTGATTTGCCACAAGCTGTGCTTCCTGCTGTAATTCCGTTTCCGTACTTCCTCGTCTGTAACTGTCAGCGCTTACAATCATCATACCGCTCATCACAGTTCCGAGAAGACTCATGATGGAAATTGCGCAAATCAATTCTACCATCGTCAAGCCCTTGTTTCCAAGCTTCAAAATTCTCTTCCGAAAAAGACGCATAACTTTTCCTCCTTTATATTACTCAACAGACACCTTGCCTGTTAAATACGAAAGCTTAATGGTTCTGGTTCTATTGCCCTTCTTGATAACAATTTCTTCACAATACGCCGAATGACCGGTAGGAATATTAAATCCTCCAGTCTCTCTTTTATAACTTAATACCAATGACTTATCATACAAATTATAGGGGGTTGCGATGCCCTGAATCTTATAAGTTACACTGACATTTTTCTGACCGATTTTAGTATTTGTAACTTTTGTTGAGCCATCCGCATTTGTGATTTTCTCTTCCAGCCAAATCTCGGCACCATTTGATGCCTGTTTAATCGTGATCTCACATGACAATTTCCCCATAGTAGTAATTCTAGCACTTTTTAAGGCATTTGTCAACTTCTGAGCACATTCATCTGCAGGTTTTGATAATGCTGACCCCAGACTCAGAGCCAGAATACCACTCACAACAGCCATAATCGCAATGACAATAATCAATTCAACTAAAGTAACACCTTTATTGTTCTTCATACACCGTTTCTCCAATTACCGTTTCGTCCAATTATTATAGGTAACGCAATTGACCATAGAAATCTCATTGGGTTTATCGATACCGACCGGAGCCGGGTTTGGCAATGTATCGTTTGACTGTGTCACTGTAAAATCAAGCTTAGGAGCCTTTATGACATAATCCGTCGTAATCATGGTAGTGTACTTGTTAACTGTATATTTATAGCTGACATTTCTGACTACAACATATCCCTGGCTCGCATTCTTCTCAAGTATAAAATAGGAATCAGGATCTCCAACCGGCTCCGTAACGATTCCTGCCTGATATTTGCTGTCAACTTTATTCTTGAAATGATTCGCCATTCTGGTATTCGTTGCGGCAGCTTTTTGTGTATTCCATTCACTCTCAAAAGCATCCACAAAGGCATCGTAAAAATGTGACTGTCTTTCGGCAGGCGTTAAATTGATATACTCAACCGCTATATTCTGATACGCTTTATCAAATGCTTTGGTTGCATCAACAATCAGTGCCGCTCTGATTTCTTCGAGCGCCTTCTCACCATCATAGAAGCTCTCCTTGATTCTCATATCTGTAGTCTTCATGTAAAAATTCATGGCCGACATGTATAACATGATGGTTGCGATGACACTGATGAAGGCAACAATCACAATCACGGAAACCAAAGCTGCTCCGGAATTATTCAATTGCAGAAATAACTTCTTTTTGTTTTTCATGACTACCTCTATGTTTACTTGGCATTTGTTGATCCGTTGAGTGTATAAATTAATTCCGAGCCGTCGTAAATACTGATCTTTACATCATATACAAGTGTTTTGTCTTTGTTTTCAAACCATAGTGTATGGTGTACATATCCATCCGGAAATCCTATCGCTGTATATGTAGCGGAATAGTCATCACTTAAATCAAGTCTCTTTTTCAAATTGGAATACAGCGTTACCATACCGACACCCGTTCTATTTATGATTGGCTGATATGATAATTCAGCAGGCTTTAATTTTGTAGCCTGTATAGTGCCGGTATATCCCGGCATTCTCTGCTTAATCAGAAAGACATTCTTATTATTCGCAGAGCCATTATCTATTGTAATCTTATCAGCTCCACAGTAAAGCCACGAGTGACTTCCGCCGGTTGCATCTGTAGAATATGCAGGATAATAGTATATATATATATCGTCAAGATCAACACCCTGCGGCTTCGTAGTACTGTTATCATAGCAAGTATAAGTAAATATCACTTCAGGAGGAACTGTAGGTATGTCATGGGGAATTGTAAAATCAGTGCCACTGGTGGAATCTGTGTAAGTATAATCAGCCAGAGTAATCTTATAAATCACCGTAACATTGACAGAAGAACTCGCTGCTGTTTCTTGAATATCAATCTGCATTTCCCGTTCTGTAACTGTAATCAGATTCTTGAGCATTGTCTCATTAGAGAGAAATGCCAGATCTTCCGAAGTGCCGGAAGGAACCAGATGATCGATTACTCCCGGATAAGCGCCGCCTCTGGTTGTATCGCACGAAAGCAAATGATTCCATACAGTCTTGAGAACATCGGTTTGCTCATCTTCAAATGGTTCAACAAAGAAAGCATCCCTGTATTCACTTGCACTATTGAGGGAACCAATATTACCGGAAACGACAACATCACCCGATGCTGCTGATCTGCTTGCTTCAATCAAAACGGTATAAGTTGAACCATTATACTTCACTTTGTCTAACTTATATTTGCCAAAACCATCCGAAGACCTGACAACATCATCCCCGCCTACATTCGCAAGACGATACAGTTTAAAATCTGCATTGGTCACAGAATTTGAGAACTGGGTGTCAACTACTGACATATCATATGCTTTAATACCTTCCATGAGGCTTTGTGCGAGGACGAGCGCCTGATGCTTCTCCTTCGCTTTCATATTATATTGAGAAGCGTAGCTGAAGCTTCTTAAAAAGCTGATGCCGATAACCGACAAAATGATGATTGCCACAAGAACTTCAACCAAAGTCATACCTTTATTATTCAATTTATGTTGGTAATCACTGCGCTTCTTCATACAATATCAATCTCCAGATTATTTCTCAGCTGATTTCTTGATGAATATATTGCTAAGTCCGGTTTCGTATTCGCCGAATTCCTTTGGCACATATTCTTTGTTTGTTCCGTGTACGGAATAGAAGTCAACACTTACAACGCCTTCCAATATGCCGTCTTCTCCGACAGAATATGAAATGTTGGTGAGTGTCTTTCTATCCGTTTCAGAATTAATACTCTGAATCAGACACTTCATATTATTATAGTCTGTAATATGATCGTAAACGGCGCGTCTGGTAATAAAATACAGAGTATCTTCAAGCCCTTCAATTCCTGCCTGTTTCACAATCTCACCATCGATAGACGCCAGGTCTTCTCTCTCGCCTACAGAAATGCTCTTATAGGACACCATGCAGCCATAGTCTTCCAAAGTCAAATAAGGCAACTGTTCCGCATAAGGGATGACATCATCCGCATACTTCTGGCGAAGATCAGTCAGATCCATTGTATGCAATGCAAGATAAATCATATCTTCTTCTTTTACATCAGCAGGGAGGGATGCGAGATCCTCATTGATCTTTGCTGTCATGCTCTCAATATTCTTCCGCTTATCCGGCATTTCCCGGTGAAATGCTTCAAGGGTATTTACCCGTTCTGTCAATGTCGCATTGGAAGCCTGTAAGCTTGCTGTCTTCTGCTTTGTAGGAGAAACATAATACATATAAAGAACCACACCGAGCACAATACTCAATAACAAAACAGAAATAAATGTTGTCTGACCTTTATTTTTCATGATGTTTTCATACCTTTCAGCTTATATTTATAAGGGAATTCGAAATCTGTTATTGCTTTACATAGGAAAGATCATAATAGCAGGCTACATCAAACTGAGTAAAGCCTTCTTCATCATCTTTTTCCTCAACGGTTTCTATACCGTTGATTACAACATCCTGTACGCTCTCAAATCCACGAAGAATCTGGATTACCTTCGCGCCCTCATCAAAGTCCTTTGTCTTCATGGAGAGGGTTGCACATTCACCGTCAGACACCAAAGCAGTCAGCTGAACATCGCTGGGGAACTTTTCCTCCAATTCCATAATGAAGTCCAGCATATTGTCATTGGGATGATTCAGCATGGCACATTTCTGTTCCACTTCCTGGAACAATTGCTGTACATTTTCGTACTGTTTATGAACCACCTCAGCTTCCTGGTATTTTGCCTCGAGTTCCTTCAGTCGCGCCTCTTCTTTCTGTGCTTCCTGATACGGCAGCATAGCCGATAAGGTCAAATAAGCGAATATACCGATGGCAACTATTAAGGTCATGATTGTCAGAAATCCATAGTTGACAGACATTTTTTTCTTCATTCCGACATCATTTGCTGTAAGTCCCACACAGGAAATACCGGCGCCCAAACAGCCGACATATCTTCCCATGGAATCCGAATCCGTCATGATCATATTCACAGAAGTGGAACTCCTCAGAACAGATGTGGATATCCCGATCTCATTGGTAAACAATTGTGTCAGGTTCTTAATCTCAGCTCCCGCACCGGTCAGAATAATACTGCGAATCGGGTTCATGGGGTCCTTGGAATTATAAAGTTCAACAACTCGAACCAGATTACCGATCAATTGTGTGAAAGTAGCCGTTACTTTCTCTCTGGCTTCGGCTGCATGCTCGCTGTCATCATTTCCCAGATCCTGCTCTTTCATTCTGGTTCTTTCATTCAGGACAGCCTTAATGCAGGGCTTCTGGCACATCAGTTTAAATGCTGCATCATAATCCGACTCATAGTACTCCTTAGAATCAACAACAGCTTTAATCGCCCTATCCGTACCATACGCCAGAGATCTCTGCAAAACAAGATTTCCGTTTGAAATAACAGAGGCAATCGCAGATTTGTCTTCTAACTTAACGACAAGAGCAGCCCCATCCGTACTCTCTGCTCTCATCATCTGATAAATACCGTTGCCGATATAATCGATGGAATTCAGTTTCAAGCCGCAGGCACTTGCCAGATTTGCATATCCCGAAATCAAATCCTTGCCGGCTGCAATCACCATGATTCTCAGCTTATCTTTTCCGTCTTCAGAGGATTCATTTCCCAACAATACATATGCAATCTCGTATACAGACAACTCGATAGGGAAATAGTCATTTGCATTTGCCTTGACATAGTTTCCAATCTGATTCAATTTGATGGAAGGAATTGTAACTTCACGGGTAACAATCTTTGTAGATGTAACCGAAAAGATAACATTCTTTGTTGTAATCTTGTTCTCGCGAAGTGCCGATTTCAGGTTTCCGATAAACTCGTGATTCTCATGCACGAAACCATCTTCAACAACGCCCTGGGGAGTGGGGATGCTGAAATATTTATATACTTTCGGCGTCTTCGCCTTGTAGTCCATCTCACAAACTCTGGTAATTGAATTACCAACCTCGATGCTGAGTATTTTAGCCATAAAGTCTTCCTCTCCATCTCTCCTTTATACAATAAGGAGTATTATTTTTTATATTGCTGCGGACATAAGTCCAAAATACCAATCTATAAAGCAATTTCCGAAAAACAAAGCTGCCAGTACGCCCAGAGACAAATAAGGTCCCATGGCAAGCATATGCTCCTCTCCGGAAAATTTCATTCTTAACAAATGTATGACAGAGCCGAAAATACAACCGATAATGAAGGCAAAAAGAACCAACTTCCATCCGAGCAGTAAGCCGCAGGTAGCCATCAGCTTGATATCTCCACCTCCGATGGCTCTGCCGCCGCTTACAAGAAATAATAAATACAAAAAAACACTAACTGCGAAAAAACCAATCACATATGATTTCCAATTTGATAAATCCGTAAATACCCGTATCACTCCAAGCAGGAGAATAAATACATTAAAACCTACAGGAATTTCGAATGTCCTGAAATCAATTACACTCAGTGCCAGCAGCGCACTAAGCAATAAGCAATATAGTAGGGATTCTATGCTTATCTGATATTTCCAGAACACAAACAGATAAAGCAATCCGTTCAGTCCCTCAATCAGAGGGTACTGAACAGAAAGCTTCGTCTTACATTTTCGACACTTACCTCCGAGGACGATGTAGCTGAAGAGTGGTACGAGATCGTACCACTCCAGCTGATAACCACAACTCATGCAATGAGACCTCGTGGTGACAAAGTTCTCCTTCTTCGGGATTCTATAAATTAACACATTCAGGAAACTGCCAATGACAATTCCGTATAAAAAAACCAGCAAAGAAAGAATAATCGGAAGCATGTAGGGTGTGTCCTTTCAAAACAGATCAATGATTACTTCTTATAAGTAGACTCATAGGTAGAAGCATTGGGCCAAATAGCAACGCCATTCAGAGTAATAGCTGTAACGCCATTTGCGGTATCAAAAGTTACTACCCAGCTACCGTTAGCAGTAGTCTTGCAAGCAGGTGCAATGATGGTTCTTGTGCCATCGCTATAAACAGTAGCACCACCGGCAAATGCAGAACCGCTTTGAATACTGAGGCTACCAGTGTCATTGTCAGCAACTGCTACATTGATTGCAGTAGCAATGGACTCAGCGTTCGTGATATCGGTAGAAACCTTGGAGTTGTTGACATACTTCAGATACTGAGGTGCCAGCACACCAATCAGAACTGCCATGATTGCGATAACGATAATCAACTCAACCAGTGAAAAACCTTTGTTATTCATTTCCTTTTTCATAATTTTTCTTCTCCTTTTTACTTTTTTTATCTTAAAACCCCGTCCCTACCCAGGGTCTTAATTCATATGAATGTTAATGCTGATAATATGCTGCGTAGTACGGATTATTGTCCCCTTCGCCGGGATAAATCCTGACGCTGTCCAGGGTAATCTCTGTCACGCCGATTCCCTGTGTGATGGTAATGTTCCAGACTGCATCGCGTTTCAATTCGGAATATGGTAAAGCCGTCAAATTATCCACATTGCTTACCGCAGTGCCGCCCGCTCCGGAAATAGTTCCTGCCGCCAACGTCCCCTGTGTACCTGACATTGTAGCATCTATCATTCTGGCTATTTCAGAGGCATTGCGCATATCTGTGGTTACCCTTGCATTATTAACATATTTCAGATACTGCGGGGCAAGCACTCCGATCAACACTGCCATAATAGCTATGACAATAATCAGTTCTACGAGTGAAAATCCTTTTTGATTCTGTCTCATCATATACCTCTTACAGATTATCCAGGGACTGATACATCGTAAGCATGGGTGCCATACAAGCGCCGACAAGAACAATAACGATTCCTGCAAGGATAACAATAATCAGGGGCTCCAAAGCCGCCATGAAGGACTGTACCGCTACTTCTACTTCGTCGTCATAATAATCTGCCAGCTTAGACAGCATCTCTTCTGTATTACCGGTCTCCTCACCGATTCTGACCATATGATATACCATAGGCGGGAATAATCCGCTTTGTTCCATCGGTTTGGAAAGCGGCTGTCCGATAATAATCTCCTTCTTGCAGTCCATCATCGCTTCTTTATAATATACATTATTCATCGTAGAAGCAACGATCTCAACCGCCTCCACGAGAGGAACGCCTGCGGCGAGCAATGTACTCATGGTACGTGCGACCTGCGACGCAGCCTGCTTGATCGTCAGGTTGCTGAAAACAGGCATCTTAATCATCAGTTTATGGAAGAAATGCTTTCCCTGATCCGTAGCCGAAAACGATTTGATTCCGATCGCAGCAATGATGATCACCGGTACAATGACCATCCACCAATTGATGAGAATGTCGCTCAACGAAGCCACTGCTTTAGTAATGGCAGGAAGCTCCGTTCCCAGTTCCGCAAACATCTTTGTATAGTTCGGAATAACGACTGTCAACATTACAACCACGACGCCGATTGCGACGAGGCAGACAACCACAGGATAAATCATTGCCTTTTTCACCAGTGCGCTCGTCTTAGATGCCTTCTCGAAATGTGTCGACATTCTTTCCAATGCCACATCCAAGCTACCGGACGCTTCCCCGGCAGCAACCATGTTAACCAGCAGTTCCGGGAAGATCTTAGGGTAAAGCTTTAAGGAATCAGCAAGTGTTTCACCCTTTTCCACGCTGACCCGGACGCCATCCGTTGCCTCACGAAGTCTTTCATTCTCCGTCTGCTCACTCAGCATTCTCAGCGAATCCACGATGGTAACGCCGGCCTTTGACATGCTGACAAACTGGCGGCAGAATACGCTCAGATCTCTCGGCTTGGGCCAACCTCCGATTTTAAACGACACATCCTTGGTCAGCAGTGATTGGGCTCTGATATCCAGCAGTACATTGCCCTGCCTCTTCAACTCCGCCCTGGCAGCTTCCAGAGAATCTGCTTCTATGCTTCCCTTAATCTCCTTACCGGAAGCGTCCAATATAGTATAGCCAAATGAAGCCATATGTCCTCCTCGCAGAAGGTTTTAACCTTCTTTCCTCTCTTTATCAGGTATCAAACGAAACCTTCATCGCCTCATGGAATGAAGTGATTCCGGATCTCACATACTCTGCAGCACTCATTCTCAAGGTATGCATGCCGTCCTTGATTGCCTGTTCCTTGATCATGTCGGCATCACCGCCCTTGCTGATAATCTTCTTAAGTTCAGAAGTCATCTCAAGGATCTCATAGACGCCGATTCGTCCTTTGTATCCCATCATATCGCACTGCATGCATCCGACAGGCTCATAGATCTTAAGTTCCTCTTCCGGATCTGCTCCCAGCAGCTCCTTCTCGTCTTCTGTTGCAAGCTTTTCTCTCTTGCAATTCGGGCAGAGTCTTCTGACAAGTCGTTGGGCGATAACACCCACAACAGAATCTGCAATCAGATAGGGTTCGATTCCCATATCCTCCAGACGGGTAACTGTACTGGAGGAAGAGTTCGTATGTAAGGTGCTGACAACCAAGTGACCCGTGATCGACGCCTGTACTGCGATACTTGCTGTCTCCTGGTCTCGGATCTCACCGATCATGATAATATCCGGGTCCTGACGGAGAATAGAACGCAGCGCACTCGCAAAGGTAAGTTCTGCTTTCGGGTTGACATGCACCTGGTTGATACCGTCGATATTTGCCTCGACAGGATCTTCTACCGTGATGATGTTTACATCCTCGGTATTCAGCTCACTCAAAGCAGTGTATAGTGTCGTGGATTTACCGCTACCGGTAGGACCCGTAACCAATATAATGCCATGAGGATTTTTCAAAATATGGTCAAATTGCTTTAATTCGTTCTCTTTGAAGCCAAGCTGGCTCTTCTCTCTGTTCAGAGCCGTCTTGGAAGCAAGTCTCATAACGGTCTTCTCGCCGTAAACCGTAGGCAAAATAGATACACGGATATCATATTCCGTACGGTCTACCATCTGTGTAATACGGCCATCCTGCGGTTTTCTCTTCTCAGAAATATCCATCCCGCCGATAATCTTGATACGGGCAGACATCGCAGGAAGAATCTTGATGTCGTATCGTCCTTTTTCATATAGTGAGCCGTCAATTCGATATCTGATACGCACTGACTTCTCCAAAGGCTCAATATGTATATCGGAAGCCCTCTGTCTTGCAGCTTTCTCGATCATTTCCTTCACAAGGACAACAATAGGCGAATTGTTGATATCCTCGTTGATAGCTTCATCCTCTTCGTCGTCGCCAAATCGTTCCTTGGCATACTCTTCCAGAGCAGAAGCTACTTCCGTGGAACCGTAAATACGGTCTAATGCGACCATGATATTTCGCGGGGTTGCAATCAGTGGTTCCACCTGGCATCCGGTAATGATGGACACATCATCCATTGCATCCAGATCCTGAGGGTCAGCCATAACCACACGAAGAATATTCATGTTATTCTCAGCATATTCAATCGGAATCATCTTATTCTTCTTCAATACAGAAGAAGGAATCAGAGCTTTGATATCCGGCGTCAGTTCCACGCCCTGAAGGTCGACAACCGGATATCCGAGCTGTGCGCTCAAAACCTGCGCAATCGTCTCTTCCGTAATCAGGCCCTGATCAATCATGACCTCGCCCAGTCGCTTGCCGGACCCTTTTTGAACTTCCAAAGCCTTCTCAAGCTGTTCCTCTGTAATGGTATTACTCAGAACCAAGGCTTCGCCTAATCGTATTTTTTTACCACTATATCCCGCCATCGTATACTATCCCTAACATATATTACTATTCTAATACTATTCTATTACAATTTGATATTTTTGACAAGAGCATATTTGCAAAAAGTAAATTTTTTTTAAACAAACACCGAACTTTTTTCACTCTGTCTGTTTCTTTCGGCCAATGAATCCGTAATAAACTGTCACGCAGCAGGCTCCTGCGATCGCAATCATAATTCCCGGCTTCATTCCGGAAGGGAAATAAGATATTGTTACCGTATGTCTGCCCGGTGGGACAGACACCGCTGCAAAGGTTTCACTGATCTGTTTGTTCTGTTGCACGATTTCCCCATCTATTCGGATACACAAACCGTCATCATACGGAATTGTGGTAAACAGGACTTCCTCTGTCTGCGCAGCAAACTCACCCTCGACCAGGCAGGTATCACCGACCTTCAAGGCAACCTGTCTGTGCTGTAATCCCTGAATCGCCCGCAGGGAGGCTTCTTTGTCCGATTCCGCAAACAGGATTCTTTGCACTTCCAAATCCACCGGTCCGATGATCTCTAAAATATGATCGCCGCCGCTCTCGAGAGTTCCGAGAGAGAAAATCCTCTTGGACTCTAAGACAGGTACTACTGCCATTCGTTCTCCGTCCAACACTATCTGTATTTGAGAGCCTGACGTTTCAGAGTCGCACGCAAGGCAGGCATATATTTCCCGATTCCGTTCTCCTTTGAACACATATCTGCAGATAGTCTGATCCGCCTCCCGTACGATTTCCCGATATGTAACTTCCGATTCCCAAAATATCTGCTCTTCTTCGACCCCCAGACAGTTAAGAAGGATGTCCTGATTTTCAAACACAGTTCCGCTTAGGCAGGATTCGACAGTATCTGTTCTGTTTGGAATCAGATACCCCAGAGTCATCGCATAGGGATTCAGATACAGATTCGGATTGCCGCCTCTTGTTTCTTGGTTCTGTTTGATATACCAGTCCGTCAAATCATCCCCGGTTACTCGATACTGTACGGCAAATACAGCATCCATAACAGGAGTAAACCCTTGGGCAGAAGTGATAATGCTGAAATCGAGAGCCCCTAACTGACGCAGAAATACATTGACTTTATGATTATAGGTTGTCACAAACGAAGTGGTTCCATTCACCCCAAACAGGATGGGGCCATTGCTCGTGTATAGGTTTCGTTCAAAATCCACTCGACCAAAAGATTGCTGCTGTCGAATCGGCTCGAGCAATTGCTCGTAAGTATCAATATAACGTTCATACGCCTCCCGTGTGCTATAGCCATACTCATCGTGTATCTTGCCAACCAGAACGCTTCCATTCATGAACAATTCCGCCACGGTATATCCTGCAACCAGGCAAACAATGAGTTGTTGATTCGGTTTTGTGATATTGAGACGAGAATATGCCTTATAAGCGCACATCAGCATCACTGCAGGCAGCAAAAACGCATATCGGTACGGATAGCAGTCCGGATACTGAAAGCCATGCCAGACGAAGTCAATTCCCTGAAAGCAGAAGCCCGCAAATATGCAAAGAATCAAAAATCCCAGCGAAATCTTCTCCCTCAGAGGATGTTTCTGCATAAAATATACAATCGTCAGGATACCGACAATCGTTCCGCAAAAAACCATCGGCAGCGCATCATTTGCCACCCCCGAAAACCGTTGCGGCAAAAACTGTGCAAACAAATCCATCATCGAAAAGGAGTACGCCAGTTTCGACGCTGTCATGCCATCACCCTGAATGTCGTTTCCCAAGAGCACACATTTCAATGTAGGTAATAGCAGCGGCATCGACATTGCAAGCGCCATCGCAGTATTGATGAAAAACCGAACGGTTGCCCGGATACATACTTTTTTGCCGTCCGTATTCCATCGGCGAATCAGCATCGCAATCAAATATAGAAAAGCAAAGGCGCCGACGATATAGGAAATATAGAAATTACTGAGGAATAACAAAAACAATGCGCCGAAGAAGATTCCGCCCTTCGCCCCCTCAAACAGCCTGTCAATCCCAAGCAAAAGAATCGGGAGTAAAATCACGCCATCCAACCACATAATACAGATATCATACATAATATTGTACGACATCAGCGCATAGCAGCAGGCAAAAAACACGCAGGCAGGTCTTCTGTTTTCCCCCTTGCCTATACCGCAAATCAAAAAGCCATAGAAGGAAAGACCGCACAATCCCACCTTCAGCAGAACCAGAAGGTAAAATGCATCTGCAATCTTTGTAAGCGGAAACAAAACAGTAATCCAGTTGACCGGGCTCGCCAGATAATAGGCGTACAGTGCCAAATAATTGCCGCCAAGGGAAACAGACCAGTCAAAGAATGACTGACTGCCCTTCTCAAACACATACCGTAAGCTTGCCAGAAACGGCGCAAATTGAGCTCTTGCATCATAAACAAGCAGGGTCAATTTACCGTCATAAGTAATCCCGTGTACCGCCCAAATCATTCCCATGAGCAGAACCGGCACTAAGAAGGCGAGGACTCCGTACACAACATTCCATTTATCTTTGCGATTCAATCTTTTGTCTGCCAATTCGTTATCTCTTCCTGCCTTTCACGCGTATCTTCGGAATCACTATATAAATCACCAAGGAAATCAGACCCGCAATCCCTGCCATTGACAACCCGGTCAAAAAATTGACCGGTACATAGGTAATTTCAAACTCATGGCTGCCTTCAGGTGCAAGAATGACAAGGAAGGTCCCCATCGCCGAGCCATAGACAGCCGGTTCTCCATCCACTTTTACTCTAAGCCCTTTATCAAAAGGTATTGTGGTTAGCAGGAGTTCATCCTCACCCAATGAGAATGTGCCGGCAATCCGGTTTTTATCAAATGTATTAATGATCGCCTGTTTACTGCTCATGCTCTCAACAAACTCTATGTATTCCTCTTCATTGAACGAATACAAAAGCATATCTTCAAACGAATAACC
This sequence comes from Acetatifactor sp., assembly GCA_016293615.1. GTDB lineage: Bacteria > Bacillota > Clostridia > Lachnospirales > Lachnospiraceae > Acetatifactor. The sequence goes on along the minus strand of JAEDDX010000049.1, from coordinate 5,403 downwards.
TTCATTTGCTTCCACCTGAAGATGCAGTGATTCGCTTTGTTGTACCGCTGGAAGTTTATTGACCATCATATATGCAGGAGCAGTTGTTTTTATAATATCATCTGCTGTATTTGTAATCGTGTAGGTTACATTCTCCCTATAACCACTCTTTTGTGCCCTTGCGGCGCCGACATTATCATAGAGATAATAAGCGTATAAATCAGCATTTTCCTTATTTTCGAAAGTGCATGAAAAGATATGCTTCTCTGTGTCTTCTTTCGTATATTGCTTTTGGCTAAAAATCTGAAACTCTTGTCCGGACAAGCAATAGGTCAAAAGGTTTTGGTTCTCAAACACGTTTTTTGTGATAAACAAATTCTCTTTCAGAATCACATCCGGAATTGCAAAAGCCATCGAAAACGCATTAGGATTCTCATACAGGTTAATAGTCGTCATTCTAACCGTATTACTACCCATAAGAGTATATTCGGAATATGTTTCATCGAAATCCAGCAAATACTTTGTTCCAAGGATACTGCTGGTTAATGGGGTCGAGCCCATTCCGGATATAACATAAATTTGATCAATATATCCCATAGCCTTCAAAAAAGGAACGACATTAGGGTTAAACATGGAGCCAAAATAGTCAAATCCGTTGATCCCAAACAGCATACTGTCGTTCAGAGTAAATATTCTGCTACTCTGATTCATTCTGTAAAACCCAGTCTCTTCATGTATCTTATCTATCAGCGGGGCACAAAGAGAATATTTCTGGTTATAGTCATTCCTTACCATATAGATATTCTCAATGTTTAGTCCTCCGACAATAACCGAGCCATTTAAAAACAATTCCAAAAGGGTGTACATAGCACATGTCGTAAAAGCCAGACTGATATTAGCATTCTTCAGATTTATTCTTTGAACCGCCCGATAAGCCAGTATAATCATGGCAGTGGAAAATACAAAGGCATACCGATAAGGATAACCATGCGGATATTGAAAGCCATGCCAAATATAGTCTGCCTTCGGTACGAGAAATCCCACAAAAGAAGAAGCCAACAGGATACAACCGCAAATCTTCTCTCGCACGCCTCGCTTTTGCATAAAGAATACTATTGCCAATAGGCTTATCATACTTCCGCAGAAAATCGAAGGCAGTCCTGAATTATAGATTGAATCATATTGCTGTGGCAGGAATTTCACAAGCAATTCTGTGATTGAGAACTGATATGCATCGGAAGACACTCCGGAATACAGATTTCGATATTCCAGACAATTCGCCAGACTTTTTAATGCGGGATACACAATCGGCATTGCCATCCCAAGCGCCAGCAAAGTATTCACCCCGAAAGAAATGCCCTTCCTGATACTAGCTTTGAACTCACCTTTTTTTGCCGTACTGATGATCCTGCAAAGGAAATAGATGGCTGCAAATATGCCGACCATATAGGACAGGTAAAAATTGCACCAGAACATGCCAAACAGCGAAATCAGAAACAGAAGTCCCTTCTTTCCCTCTATTATCTTTTCTACTCCAAGCAAAATCAACGGTAAGAAGATAAGTCCTTCCAGCCACATGATACACATACTATACATAATTATATACGACATCAATGCATAGCAGCAGGCAAACAGGACATTATGCAGTTTGGCTTTTCCGGCAGATAGACCATATTGCAAAAAGATCGAAAAGGTCAAGCCGCTCAATCCTATTTTCAGCAAAGTAAGCACATAGATGGCGTCAGGAATATTCTCCAATTTCCACAGAACAGTAAGCCAGTTCAGGGGGCTTGCGAGATAGTAGGCAAACAGTCCAAAAAAGTCTCCGCCGAGCGAAGAAGACCAATTGAAAAAGATAGAATTCTTGCCTTCTGCAATATAGCGCAGGCTCGCCAAAAACGGCATGTACTGTTGCCGCATATCGTAGATCAGCGGGGTAACAGTTCCACCGTATGTAATACCTTTCGAGCCCCAGATAAGTCCCATCAGCAAGGTAGGTACAAAAAAAGAAAGCAAAAGCACAAAAACAGTCTTTCTTTTGTCCTTTTTACCAGCTTCTGTAACTATCATATTCTTTGCTTCGTTCTCTGATTCCTGTGAGTTCTTCTCATTCATTGCTTCTGTCATCATATCTCCAAATACAAATCTAGTGCTGCAGATAGATATCTGCAGCACTAGCCTTTCGTAACATTAATCACTATTGATGCATTACTTTATACATTAATACAACTTCTGCTGCATTGTTTCAATATTCTGTGCATAAAGCAATGCGTTTTCTCTGGTAATTCGGCCTTCAAAGTAGAGCTGCAGGAGCGCATCATCCATGGTACACATACCGATGCCCTTACCGGTCTGCATGACACTGGTCAGCTGGAAGGACTTGTTCTCACGAATCAGGTTGCGTACGGAATAGGTTGCGTGCAGTACTTCGAACGCTGCCACTCGGCCGAGTCCGTCGGCGGTTGCGATCAGCTGCTGGGAAATGATTGCTTCCAATACGGTCGCAAGCTGTACACGGATCTGCTGCTGCTGATGAGGCGGGAATACATCGATGACACGGTCTACGGTACTTGCCGCGCCGATGGTATGCAGGGTGGAAAGAACGAGGTGTCCTGTCTCAGCCGCACGGACCGCGATACTGATGGTCTCGAGGTCACGCATCTCTCCGACGAGGATGACATCCGGGTCTTCACGGAGCGCCGCACGCAGTGCTGCAGCGTAGTCGCCGGAGTCAACGCCGATCTCTCTCTGGTTTACCATACTCATCTTGTGCTTATGCATGTACTCGATGGGGTCTTCCAGGGTAATGATATGGGCGTCTCTCTCTTCATTGATTTTGTTGATCAAAGCTGCCAGAGTCGTGGATTTACCGGAACCGGTAGGTCCTGTTACCAGAATCAGACCTCTCTTCTTCTGATACAGATCAACTACGGACTGGGGAATACACAGCTGTTCAGGCGTCGGGATCTGCATTCCGACAAGTCGAAGCGCAAGCGCCACAGAGCCTCTCTGCTTATAGACATTGACACGGTAACGGCCGAACTCGGGAACGGTCAGTGACATATCGTATTCGCCAAGTTCCATAAATTTCTGCCATTGCTTGTCATTCATGATATCTCTTGCAATTGCTTCTGTATCATTCGGTGTAAGAATAGGAAAATCCATGGAAAGGAGCGTGCCGTTTACACGCATTTTGGGCGGTACACCGACTGTGATATGTACATCGCTGGCTCTTCTTTCGTTCGCTACTCCTAAAATACCTTCCAAATAAACCATAACCAGTCTCCTCGTATTTCATCGCTGAAATCGTTATTCTGATTGGAAAATAAGACTTACAGAGAGTTCATCAGCTTAATCTTATAATCCGTAAATTCTTTCTCCGTGATCACTCCGGCCTGCTGGAGTTTCATCAGATTGTTTGCTTTGCTCTTGAACTGTGCCATATCGCTGCAAGGCGCAAAGATGTCTGCGATACACTTCTGCTTCCAGTTCTCATAATCTGCATCGGTAATCAGACCTACCTTAGGAAGCAGAATGCGTGCCTGAAGCATCTGTGTATAATCGGGCATCGTATCTACCTTTCTGAGCAAATCGGTCTTCTTTGCATAGAACTCGGTCTTGCTGAGCCAATCTCCGTCTCTCAGGGCAACCATTCTGTCGATGTATGCCTTCAGTTCATCCAGGGTCTTCCACTCTACATCCAGGCAGGTGGAGATCAGTTCCTTCTGCTTGTTTCTCAGGTCGTTCAGGCTGATATATTTCTCTTCTGCCAGAATAGGCCACTTGGCAAGCTTGTTGGACCACTGGCTGAGATCCTCGTTCGGTCCGATCTCGATCATCTTAAACAGAGCGTTGATTCTCTTCTTGTAATCGGAATCGGTAATCACCTGATTGTCTCTCAGGATGGGAAGCTTACGCAGCTTGATCTGGAAAGTCTCCTTGTCATCCGTCAGCTTGAATTCCACATCATCAATGAGCATCTTGGTGTGTGCCGCGAATTCATCCGCAGTGATCACATCACCCATCTCCAGGAAGCTCAGCTTCTGGATATTCTGCCTGTACTCAGTCAGATCAGAAGTCTCAAGATTGCAGCACTCCTTAATGATATCGTTTCTGTTTGCTTCAAATTCCTTCTCGGAGAGCACGCCGCAATCCTTCAGGATGATCATCTTCTGGATCTTCTCATTGAATTCGGACAGATCGCAGAATTCGCTGACAAGCTCGATCTTCTTGGATTTGAATTCCTTCTCGCCCAACAGTCCGCAGTCCTTCAGAACGGTCAGTTTCTCCATTCTCTTATGGAATTCATCGGTTGAGAGCTTGTTGGGATCTTCAGCCGGTGCAGCGGGCGCTACATAAGGCTGTGCAACGAAAGGCTCATCGATCACTCTTCTCTCAGGTGCAGGTGCAGGCGTAGGTTCAGCTGCAGGTGCGGCAGATGCATTTTTTCTAAGCTCAGCAACAGACTGAACGCGAGGCTTTTCAGGTTCAGGCTCTGCGTGCTTATTTACTTTTGCGGAAGGAGGAACCTGTGCCATGGTAGCGGCTGCGGTCTTCTCAGGAGTTTTGGCTCCCTCGCCCTTCATATTCATGATCATATCCAGTGCAGCTTCGGCATCTCTCATCTGAGGCAGAGCAATCTGTGCTTTCTTTCCACCGTAAAGATTGGAAATCTTCGCATTGAAAATAAATGCCGGTGTTCCGTTATATTTACCGATGCTGGCTGTGCTAACTTCGGAAATTTTAAAGGAAAAGTCATCAACATAACCGTTCTTTCCATCTTCATTACATACATAAGCTCTGCCGGACAATGTACCGTTCTCGATTCTTAAGTACAGGGTCTCAGCATCCTTACGTCTGCCGAAAAGTGAAGTATTTTGATAGCAAGAAAATTCACGTGAACCTTCCATAATTAAGCCTCCTTCTATCTATCAAAAGGGTTACAAGCTGTTTCGTCATTTTTGCTTAAATTTAGTTAAACTTTTCTGAATTTTTATGTAATTTTTTCTAAATTACTGTGCAAAGAAAAAACGGTCTGCAAAACCACTTCTATATCTATTTCTAATATAACAAGAAGTCATGAATATTTCAAGTCTTTTTCTCTCTTTTCTACAACAGAAATGTCAGCAAATTTTCGAATTGTATAAAAAACTCCTTGAAATCTCAAGGAGTCTTCATAGGATGCCGGCAGCGGGACTTGAACCCGCACGTTGTTGCCAACAACAGATTTTGAGTCTGCCTCGTCTGCCATTCCGACACGCCGGCTGATTTGCAGGCAAAGTGCCTGTAAGAAGTAAAAAGAGAGTAGAATTCTACTCTCTTTTCCGAAGGCTTATACCTTCAAAACCGAACACTGATCTATCTCTTTTTGACTTCCTTCTGGAATAACTTCCTCTTTTCTTGGTTAAGCTTTCGACCGATTAG
>JAEDDX010000113.1 GCA_016293615.1 Acetatifactor sp. | reverse complement strand
TTGCAATTCCTCTGGCTTTGATTGAGTATCCCACCGCCAAAGTTGGAACGCAGGTTGAATATGCTGCTATCGTGGCGTGGGTACGTGCGCCGATGAACATCCGGCACTGGGAGATCAAGCCTTTCAGCTCCATGCAGTTTTTGTCAGGAACGAGAGAGATTCTCCCGGTATCCGCAAAGGCGTCATAAATCTGCCGCAGCGTTTCTCGGTCATCTGTTCCTTGCTTCACCACGTGAGGAATCAGCATAACCCGATAATCCGTTTCGTTCAGAATATAGCGCACCAATTCGATATAGTTTTCCATCACCTTGTTACCGCAGCTTGCGGCCAACGGGCTTACATTGATGCCGATGGTCATATCTGCAGAAAAACCCTCAGGAAGTGTGCATTCAGCCTTCTCCAACTGAAAGGCAGGGTCGGCGCATAGCACCACATTGTCAGAAATACCCGCCTGTCGTAGACTTTCGTAGGACAGGTTTTCCCGAACTGTGATCAAATCATATCGCTTCAAATCCTTAATCACATTGGGCGTAAGCACTGATGGCTCGATGGAACATCCCCACAGGACAGTTTTGGCACCCTTCCGATGAAGAATTATATTGTAGTAACCCAGCTTGTCAGTTCCTGCATAGCAATAATTGTCACCACCGATAGAAAGACAGATATCCCCCTTGTGGATCGCCGAGAAAAAAGATTTATGCCCTAATTCAATGAATTTGAAATCGCTCTGGTGCAGTTTGCGACAGGCTGCGCTGATTAGATACCGTGGGCTATCCTCCCGAACAGGAACATATGTATCTTCACACACTGTCACAATCCGATCCAGATGATATAGAATATCTTCATCGGCAGCTGATGAAAACAGCGTAAGCGGCTGGCTTAAGATACATTGCGTTGATCGAACAATGGCCTCACATCCGTGGTTGGCCGAACCGCCATGGTAGTATAATACAATCATTGGTATCTCCTATTTTTCGTGCATCATTCTTGCGATTTTTCTTGGGACACGATATCTGACAAAATACCAGAAACTATAGAGCCTGTATTTCTTTTTGTAGGGATTATTTTCATCATTTAGTTTTTTACGGCAATTATATAGGCCTCTATAGTAGTAATACGTTCCTTCCGCATCAATCTTACCAAAGGCAGCCCTGTTTTTTAGCAGCACTTTTTCCAGCGTTTGATTAAAAGTGTTCTGCCGCATTGTACTGGTCAACGCACCATCATGCCAACGGTATTCGTAAAGGATTTCTTCCAGCGTAGCTGCACCAAACTGTGTGTAAAGCCGCTGCCAGTAATCAAAATCCTCCACCAAGGTGAGTTCGGGGTCGTATTCCCCCACAGCTTCAAACGCTTTTCTGGTATAAAGGAAGCACGCCCCCACCGGATTCATGCCAATGATCTTTTTCTTGCAGGCTTCATTCACCATGATGTACTCAACTTCCTTGCCGTCTCCATCAATGATCCGGCAGGAAGCGAAAACAAATTGGGCATTTGCGGATACCAGTGCCGCATGCATCTTCTCAATCGCCTGAGGCTTATAGCGGTTATCATCAGAAGTCCAAGTCAGATAATCCCCCCGGGCCAGAGAAAAGCCCTTATTTAGGTTTCTGGGCAATCTCAAATTCTGCTCATTTCGATAATAATGAATCCTGTTGTCACGGGCTTCATATTCCTTCGCGATCTCTGTGGAACGGTCTGTTGAACAATCATCCAGAATCAGTAGTTCCCATGTCTGATAGGTCTGTGCAATCACACTGTCAATACTTTCTCTTAAATACTTTTCGCCGTTGTACACTGGCAAAACAATGCTGATCAAGTCATCCATCTTCTTTCCCATCCTTAAAATCCAATGTTCAGATAGTTTCTCGTCACGCAAACCCCACGCACGGACACCTTCGCCATTGAAAACCAAATGCGAAGCGTCAGCTTTTTGCTGCGATAATCCGCACGCGTAATCGGATACTGCTTTATTTGCTTTTGCAGATACGAAAACACCCGACTCTTTTCTTCCCGCTGCTGTAAAAACCGTAATGCCATCTGGCCATTGTATATGCAACTTGCCCATAGAGACACTATGGCTTCTTTTTCCAGAGCAGGATACTCTTGCCTGACGAATTCGATTCGGCGGCAATAGGCTTCTATAGCATCCAGTCGCTTAAGTGAGTATCCTTCTCCCATGATGCTGCCGCCGCGTTGGAAATAGTAATAGCCAACTTTGTCAGAAACGGACACCTTCTGTGCCTTAGCAACCGCCTGATAGCTCCAGAAGACATCCTCATGGTACTTGTCCACGGGAAAGGGGATATCACGGATGAGTGCGGTTTCATACAGCTTGCACCACACCGGCTGCTTGAGCCAGGATTCCTCAATGATCGCCCGCATAGCTTCCTCCTGATTCAAGACACAGCAACCGGATTTCGTCAAGCTACGAGACGGCGACCCATCCTCCCAGACCATTTCGACTCCGCAGGCGGCAATATCGCTGTGATCTGCCGCCATAAGATCATGTAGGTGCTGATACATATCCGGGGTAATCCAATCATCGCTGTCAACGAATCCGATGAATTCACCTGAAGCAACAGCAATCCCTGCATTTCTCGCATCGGAAAGACCTCCGTTTGCCTTATGAATAACCTTTATTCTATAATCCCTTTTCGCCCATCCATCACACATCGCAGGGCAGTTATCGGGAGAACCGTCATCAACAAGGATGATCTCAAGATTGCGGTAGGTCTGGTTTACTATGCTTTCTACGCATTTATCGAGGTATTGTTCGACCTTGTACACCGGAACAATGACGCTTATAAGAGGTTGTTCTTCCATGCTTTCTCCTTAATCCAAAGCGTAGATCCTGTCAAGTCCTGTTTTTCTCAGGTAGAGCTTATGCGCACATCCGTAGCTTGTCGGCGCAACTGCTGCCCATAGTGCCTTCATCTTGACTTTTTTGCCCAGTTTTTTATTTTTTAGTATAATAGGCAGCATATCTCGCAAATCTCTCCTCACTTTTTTCCTATACGGCTTAACAAAGTCGGGCTGTCCTTTCAGCTGATATACTGCATAGTCTACAAGCTGATTGGCTAATCTTCCGAGGGCAGCATCATGAACTATCGGCATTTGTTCGGTTTGCTTATATGCTACCCAGGTTACTTTTAACGGGTCCTTCAGCTTGTGCTCTGTCAAAGAAGATTTTGCAGCCGAACCTTCATGCACTAAATAGTGGTACTTGCATATATCCTCGAACACCGCCATATTTGAAGCGGAGAAAAGATAAAAATTCATTAAAAAATCTTCATTGAACTTTATGGATCTATCCATGAGCTCAGTGTTCAGCAAGCTGTGGAACAAGTTTTTTCGGAAGAGCTTATTACAAAGGCCCGGCTCGACAAACGAGCCTTCAATCAGGTCTTTCAGACCTTTCTGCCTGTCTTGTTCCACAAGCCGGCCTGTGTTATAGTATAAGAGCTTGCGTCCGCTTGGAAACATCATCTGGTAACCGCAATGCGAGATGTCTGCATCGAATTTCAGAGCGTTGCCGATCAGGAGCTCATACATATCCGACTCTATTTCATCATCACCGTCAACAAAGCCAATGTATTCGCCAGAAGCTCTCTTCACGCCTTCAAGCCTAGCACTCGTCACTCCGCCGTTTTCTTTGTGTACAGCGATTATCCTTTCGTCCTCACTTGCGAGCTTGTCTATTATCGCCGGAGAATTATCAGTTGAACCGTCATCAACGAGAATAATCTCAAGGTTGCCGTAGGTTTGCGTTAGGATACTGTTAACACAGTGTTCAAGTTGGTTTTGCAGGTTGTAGACAGGAACTACAACTGAGATTCTATTTTCTTGCAGCATACCCTTCACCCCATTCCAGAATGCGGATTGGCTCTGAAACGACCATTTCATATTCCGGCAAATATTTTGCCTCTACTGCTGCAGCGCTGAATTTTGCATAATCAACAGTGTGGATACCTCCAAGATCTACTGTAGCACCTGAAATAAACGTAACATCACAGCCATAATTCAGCAAACCGTTGATGTATGCAGTATGGCATAGATTC
>JAEDDX010000112.1 GCA_016293615.1 Acetatifactor sp. | reverse complement strand
CACACATCCAGTTCACATATAAATCGTATGCAGGTTCACCTTCGAAACAACGGGATAAGTTATTGAAGATATCTTGCCGCAGACCTTCTGCCCATTCGGGTGGCAGATACTTGATGAGTACCTGACGCCAACGGACAAGTTCCTCATCCAGCTCGATGATGGTTTTGATCATCTCATCGGTAAGTTTAAGGAAATCATACACCGTAGGACAGTCGAGGAGACAATCGGTCTGATCCTGAACCTTGAAAATTTTATCTTCAGCCATCCTGTGCACCTCCCTTCCGGGAAGCGAAAAGTTCGTTGATACTTGATTCACGAAGACGGTTGTTTTCACCGGGGAACAGAATCAAGTGGCAGTGGTGCATCAGACGTCCCACAAGTGCCGCCGTCATCTGCTCGTCATACAGGACATTTACCCATCTGGAGAATTCCAGATTTGTGTTCAGTATGATGACCTTCTTTTCATGAATCTCGGAAAGATAATCAAAGAGCAGTTGTGAACCGGTTCTGTTGTAAGGTACATAGCCGAATTCATCCAGTATGATGATCTCTGCTTTATCCATCCTTTTGTGAAGCTGGGACAGTGTTCCATGTTCCTGTGCCTCGGAAAGCTGGTTGATTAGTGCCGCTGTACGGAAGAACTTTACCGGAATCCCTTTTTGACAGGCTTCCATGCCGATGCAGATGGACAGCATTGTTTTCCCGGTTCCTGTGCTGCCATACATCACGAGGTTATTTCCTGCATGATAAAAATCCAATGCCTTGAGGCTTTCAACAGTGACGCATGCAGGAAACTGCACTTCGCTGGGGTCAAAGGATGTAAAGCTGTGCTGCAGTGGAAATCCTGCTGTATTAATCAGCTTTGCAACCCTTGTGGATTTGCGATACTGTATTTCATCCCTCAGAAGATTATACAGGTATTCCTGATGGCTCTCACCGGTCTGGATCATCGCGTTTTCTACAAGATTCACGGAAAGTCTCAGTTGTTTACAGCAAGCTGCGATGGCATCTTTGTAATCATCCATTTACGGCACCTCCTTTCTGAAGGAGTTTGTCATAAGAGGACAGATCCACAGGCATCTGTACGATTTTGGGAACTCCGTTCTGCTGTGGAAGCGGTGGCAGCTCCGGAACATCAGCATAAAGCCGGCGATACAGATTTTTCAGACTGTCAGGATCCTTTACTTGATAGAGCAATGCCTGGTCGACCGTCTGAAGGGCGCTGTCAAAACCGGTGCGGTTTGTCAGCTCTGCCAGTACTTTCAGAACGGTTCCACGGTCTGAACTGCTACACAGTTTCATGTAACGCTGCATATTTTCCGGCATCATATCAAATAGTCCGCTGTTGAACAGGGAACGTGGTTTTCTGGAGATGGCGGTCAGATATGGCACCCATTCCATGCTGGACTGCTTCCGGTCCCCATAGAGTCTTCTGTGTGTGACAATCAGATGCTGCTGCATATCCATTACAATTACCTGAGGCGCTGTGATCTTAAGCATCACGGTGGTTTCGGAATGGTCAGGTGAGACCGAGTATTCATGTTTTCCTGATTCCATGGTGAAGCGTCCCCATTTATCGGTGACAACAGTCTCGTATCTTGCCGTATCAAAGGCAGTATCAGGCAGTGGAAGCAGAGCCTTTCGATCCTCATCATAGCGTTCAAGGATCGTCTGGTCATAGTGATAGTGTTCACGATCCATGTCGGCATCAGCCTCGGCAAGCAGGCTTTGATTGAAATCATACAGACTGGTGAAATGTGGGACAGGAACCAGAAAGTTCCTTCTCGAATAACCAACCTTGTTTTCAACATTTCCCTTTTCCCAGCCGGATTCCGGATTCATGAACCGGCAGCTGAATCCATAATGCTCACTGAACCGCAGGAACTTGTCAGTCAGTTCCCTGCCACCGTTTTTCAGTATCCTGGTGACAATGGTTGAAGTGTTGTCAAACCAGATCTCAGTAGGGACACCGCCGATGTGTTCAAAGATAGCGATCATGCTTTCCATAAAACATTCTGCGTTTTCACCATACATCAGCTGAGGATATCCGCCGTTACTGTATGGAAAAGAAAGAACCAGATATTTGCCATCATGGCATCTGCTGTTTTCATAGAACTGTGCAGCGCCAAAATCTGCCTGCCCTTCGCCGGGATAATGGATAAGCGGTAAATAACCTTTTTTGTTATCAAGGTGCATCTGTGACTTTCTGTAAGCCACATACTGTGCAACAAGCCTGTAGGAGCAGTCAAATCCCTCGGCTTCCCTGCGGAGTCTGTGAAAGACTCTTTTGGCTGTGTGACGCTGCTTGCGGGGAGCTTTTCTGTCTCCGGCGAGCCATTCGTCAATCAGTGGTTTGTAATTGTCCAATTTAGGACAGATGTTCTCCGGATCCTTTACTTTAGGCTCCGGGGTATTAAAATCGGTCATATCGATATATTTACAGATGGTTTTTCGATCATAACCGGTTTCTGCGATAATGGTAGGTATGTTTTTACCTTGCTCATAATAGAGCTGTCTGATAGAATGTACCTTGTCCATTGTAAGCATACTCCTTTCCTCCTTAAAATGTTGTCCGCAACGACATTTCAAGGATACACAAGGCCTCGTATGCCTGCAATGGATGTTTTGATATTTCTCTAAAACTACAGTATTTACTGTGGTCTTAGAGAAATACCAAACGCATCTGCAATAATAGGGAAATTCCTCATGCAACTTTTGGGATTGCCCTCTGCAACTTTTGGTATTTTAATTGTACAATAAACACCAATAAGAGTCGATTCACTCCACGATAAGGTAATCCTGACATATATGAGATTGCCTGCTTTACACCACCAGTAAATGGCTTACACCATCTAAATCTCTCTCCTGTTTTAATCGCCTCTTCAATTCTAGCTACAACACGGTCTGTAATAATTTCATGTACACTCACATTTATTTCCTCCTCTTTAATTTTTGAACGAAAAAAGGCAGCGAATACATTTTCACTGCCTAGCAAACTTACTTTATTATCCCTATTGGTGCGAATCGAAGAAGCGCACTAAAAAAGCCCCACAACCTGCATTTCTACAAGTTATGGAACTCATATTATTTACTGAATAAATTTTGTTTTACCAAAAGGTTTTTGTCTACTATTTCTTATACTCAAATATATCTGACCTAGCTACAACTGCAATTCCGTTATCTACTGCATAATCATAATCAATATCTTCATACAGCAATTTTTGTGTGATATTTCTATAATCAGATTCATAAAAACGACTCTGAATTATCTCCTTTAGCATATCTGGAATATTATACTCAAGCTGTGCAGATGGATTATTCTTTGAAAACATTCTGTCATCTCTAACATCATCGATCAATGCGTCCAGTTCATCATTCAATTCAATTTTACTAAGTAGCTTGCATATATCATAAAGATGCCTTGAATCCCTATCCTGCATATCTTGTATTCTGTAATCACAGATTGCAAATATCTTATCTACAAAAGTTCTCTTTAGTGATTGAACATTCATTACGACAGTCGTAGCCTCAAACGGAATAGGAAGTGTAATTCCATGCTCTCCACAGAATTTTCCAACAAAACTACCAACCTCATGTTTCTCTACAGGATATACTGTCTGGTAGTAACTGGTCTCAATAATAATTTCCATGGGCATTTGTGCAAACAATGATTCATATGTAAATACATACATATTATAATCATGTCTTGATCGAATCTTATCAGGATTCATCAGAGTCATTCCTAAAGAATCAGCAATACTGACTATCAACTCCTTTGATGTCTTTCGCTCGCCTTCTGTAGGCTTTCTATTCATAGAAAGATCAATATCCTCAGAAAAACGATCTATTAAATTGTATGCCTTAGATAAAGAAGTTCCACCTTTGAATACAAAAGGAAGTTCTGATTTAGAGAGTTCTAACAGGAACATGGATTGGATTGTATCCTTCTCAACCATTAGTTCCGTTCTTCCTAATTCTCTGGCTACAGTCTCAATTATTTCTTTCCACTGACTACGATACTCTTTATACCAACTCATTCATTAATCCTCCTTGATAAATATTTCTATAAACCCTATCA
>JAEDDX010000111.1 GCA_016293615.1 Acetatifactor sp. | reverse complement strand
CACTTTTGATTTTCCTTAAAATAATTTAGATACTTGAATAAATTGTCCTCCAAAACTTTGATGGTTATATCATATCATCGATATTTGCTATTGTCAATGATACTCCTTGAGTTTCCGCAGTTTTATCCACAGAGCCCCATTCGTAAGCCAATTGTCCCTAACAGTGTTCTCTGAAGAACTCCCGGTCGAAGTATGCCTTCTCCTCATCGGAGGAGACATATTTTTCTCTGGACGGATCGGCAAGCTTCGCCTCCTCATCCACGGGAATGGGTACAACCACACATTTTGCAAAGATCAGGAATGCCTCACCCGCAAGGGTAACGTCATCCAGAATGATCCTCGCCAGCCGGTTGTCCAGATTTGAGTTGATATATTCAATCATGATTATGGTCTGCCCCTTCTTCGCATCCAGGACACAATAGTAATATGACCTGGCGCCGAGGCCTGTCTTCATACACAGATAAGTCGTCCCGCCTAAGGTAAATACATCAAAATCAAATTTCGTCTTCTTCAGCAGACTTTTCTTCGTCACCGCCTGCGCCGTATAACACTGAGATTCGCTCATTTCATCGCCGGTCCGCTGCAAAATACGATAACCGCGGGCCATCCCGGACTGTGGTTCTACAGGATATGTCAGGTCAAATTTCTTCGTGGGGACTTCCGCCGGCACATATTCATAAGTTCTTCCAAACATGTTGACCTTCACGTTTCGTATCATTTTCGTAACGGTCGCTATCGGTTTTCTGTCGAGACTCTGCCCCTCCTGCCTGATTGCGAAGGACAGGATAGACGGGTCCTTTCGCTCAGCGAAGACTTCAAAAATCATTACTGTCACCCTTTCTTTACATCCTATTATAGCCCTCATGCGGAAGCTTAGCAATTCGTTTTGCGTGAAAAAATTGTTAAATTACTATGAACAGGCAACCGAAAACATAAGCCCCCGGGATTGTTCCCGGAAGCTTGTGTCTTGATACCTCTATTCCTAAGAGAACCTGTCAGTCCACCGCGGCGGCTGACTGTGTCCGCCCTTTTTGTCAATTGTCGTCCAAGGTGCAGTTCTTCATCGTAACGGAGCCGTTCTTCAGGTATGAATAGCGATTCCCCTGAAAAGTACAGGAATCGAAGGTCACCCCGCCGTCGTTTGCACTGATAAACGCCTCGTCCTCATAAGAGACGAAATTGTCCCGGATCGCACAATCTTTAAACTCCGTGTCCCATACTTCGTCCAGACTAAACATGGTAAAGCCGACGCTGTCTTTCAGGGTACAATTCCGGAAATAGGAACGACCGGTTGAATACAAGCGCACCAGTCCGTAGGTACATTCGTAGATATCGCTGTTTTCCACCCGGATATCGTAGCAGCTCTCCGCCTCGATTCCGTAGGTTCCGCTTCCGTACAGTCTGCAGTTCTCCACCCGTACATTATTGGTAGAAGACAGTGCCAGCACACTTCCGGCGCAATAGCCGGGCTCCACATCATGTCCTACGGTCAGATTTTTCAGTGAAATGCGCGAACAGTTCATGAAGCACAAAGGCGCGGCATACGCATCTTCCGTGCTGATGATTACCTCTGCTCCCTCTTCCCCTTCGAGCATGATATCGTGCATATCGGCGGCATACAGGCTGTCCCAGGGATATGAAATCTCCTCACCGGTTTCATAGTCTCTGTCATGATTCAGATTCGCACTGCATCTTTCTTCCGGCGTCAGTTCGGAAATATTATATTTGCCCGCCTTCAGAATGATGCGGGTATTGTCGGCAACCGCCTGAAACAGCTCAAGGGTATTGGATACCGTGACGGTATTCCTATACTGATATTCGGTCTCCACCTGTTCTCTGTTTGGGCTGTCCGCCTTCACATAAACATAATAGGTATCCATGGCGTCCTCGACGGTCTGCCCGTCTTCCTCATAACTGTATTCGGCATGGATCTGCAGCTTTACGGTATCTTCCGTCAGCTTCACAAGCTGATAAGTGACATTAGATTCCGTCCTCCTGGAGAACACGCCGTACCAGTCCGCTGCTTCCAGACCGGCATACTTCGGCTGTGTCGTCTCCTCCAGCACCATACCGCACAATTCCGTGTAATCATACCAGTTGTGGATATAATCCAGCCTGTACTTTCCGTCCTCCTCATACACCTCAATGGTACAGCCGGAGTCCTGAAAATACTCGTAGTACCCCGTGCTGATCTCGGCGATCATCTCCCACTTGCCAAGCAGAGACGAAAGGTGCCCGCCCTGATTCTGCTCCTGCCCGGACTGCTCCTGGCTCGTGCTCTCCTGTGATTCTGTCGTGCTGCTCTCCGGTTGTGCCGTCTCTCCACATCCCGCCAGCACCAGCATCGCACTCAGGCAGACAGTCGTAGCCAGAAGACGCAGCTTTCTTGTCATACTTTGTTTCATCTAACTTCTCCCTTTCTGTAAACTTTTCCGTACTGTTTCTTAACAGTATCTATCATACTCCCTTTGTGACACTTCGTAAATCTAAAATTTGCAATGCACTCATTTTCCCTTTTTGGGCAAACAGGGCTCGCGGCGAAGAAACACCATTTTGCAGCAGGCGCAGCTTTCAGACAGCATACCTCCCCGTCTGCTGCCCGGACAGACAGGCTAAAAGAACCCGCACACCAAAAATCCGGCGGTGGCAAGCGCCGCGCTGATCAGTGCATAGGGCAGCTGAGACGCAGCGTGGGACATGTTGTCGATTTCACAGGTCGCGGACGACAAAACGGTCGCATCGGAATAAAAGCATGCATGACTTCCGAATACGCCGCCGGAGACAACTGCGCCGAGGGCAAGCAATACATTGGCGTCCAGGGCCACGGCAAGCGGAACGACGATGGAGACTGCCACCGCCTCGATGCCCCAGAAGGAGCTGGTGACAAAGGTCAGCACCGCTATGACCACGAACACAATTGCCGCCAGGGTCGCGCCGTTCATATACGGCACACACTTATTGATGACATATTCCGACAGTCCCATCTCACCGCAGGCGGTCTTAATCATAAAGGATGCCAGCAGGATCGCAAGCACGGGCAGAATATCCGCAAAGCCGGCGAAGAACAGCTCCACGAATCTGGTAAAGCTCATCTTCTTTCTCGGCAGATACAGCACCATGCAGACAGCAAGCGCAAGGACGATTGCAATCATCATGTTCCCCATATACACGGTCACACCGATCAGAACGCCGATGGGAATCAAGAAGTCCAGAATATTGCCCTCGTTCCCGGTCTTGGGCGGGTAGTCACGGCTCATTCCGGCCATCGCGATATTGACGGACGAAACATTGTGCATCTCGATGTCCTCGGGGTCAATGTCAGCCTTTCCGATCTCCTGATATGCGGTCTTCATCTTACCCAGCTTGGGAAGCAGACCCAGCGCAAACAAAAACACAATCAGTATCGCCGCAATGGGATAGAACATGTAGGGAAGCACCTTTAAGTAAACACTCATTCCCGTCGTAAAGCCCATGTCCAGAATACCCTGCTCCTGAATAAACACCCCGGAATAGAATACGACCCATGTCGAGAACGGAATCAGGGCGCAGACCGGAGCCCCGGTGGAATCAATGATATAGGCCAGCGCCTGCCTCGGCACCTTTTTCTTGTCGCAGACATCCTTCATACAGGTCCCGACCGTCATGATATTCAGATAGTCGTCCACAAAAATGATGATACCCATGACGACCGAGGTCAGCATGATCATACATTCACTCTTGCAGAAGCGCTCAAGGACACGGGAGAACCCGATCGTTCCCTTGGCCTCCCTGAGCAGAAAAATAAAACCGCCGAACAAGCCGCACAACAACAGAATATACTGATTGTCCGGGTTACACGCCTCCGACAACAACAGGTCACACCAGGGCTCCACAAACTTCGGACCGTACATAATGATGTAGGCGACGAGTGTTCCGAAAATCAAAGCCTCGAAGGACTTCTTAGTCTTCAGCGCAAAAGCCAGCATTGCAACCGGCGGAAGCAGGCACAGTATTCCGTATTCCATGGGTGTTCTCTCCTCGTATCTTTTGTCTCTCTCGCAGGAAAAAGAAAAGCAGATGACTCTCATCATCTGCACAGAGTGTAGACAAAGCGGCTCTTGGATTTACATCCCAGAGCCATCTTTCTTTTATCAAA
>JAEDDX010000110.1 GCA_016293615.1 Acetatifactor sp. | reverse complement strand
CAAATGCTTTTTCGCTGGGCAGGATTTTTGACCGCTGATAGTTGGATTCCACCATTAAAATGACGGCTTCATCTCTGGTCAAATCTTTGATCTCGGCTCGGAGGGTGGGAATCCCGGCAAGCTCGCAGGCTCGTTTTCTACGATGTCCGGCAACGATTTCATACCTTCCGTCCTCTTTCCTGCGGAGTGTGACCGGGGTGAGAATGCCGTTATCCTTGATGCTCTGCACAAGCTGATCCATGTCCTCGTCCCCCTTGACCTTGAACGGGTGGTCGGGAAAATCGTCGATTTCCGAAAGCGGAATGTCGTAGATTTTGGGGAGCTGGCTTTCCACGCGCTCCTGCTCGGTGGAAAAGAGTTTATCGAGCCCGGTCAGACCCAGATCGAGCTTTTTGCCTTCCTTCAAGTTCTGCCACCTCCTTTGCAAAGGCTTCGTATGCCTCCGCCAGCTTGCTGTGGGGGTCAAGGGCGAACACGCTCTTTCCCAGCATACTGGCTTCTGCCGCCCGCACGGAACGGGGGATCTCTGTCTGGAACACCCGGATGGCATCGCCATAGCTTGCCCGAATCGTGGTTGCGATGTCCCGTGCATTGTTCGTGCGACCGTCCACCATCGTCAGCAGAATACCGCTGATGTCCAGCGTGGGGTTAATGGAACGCTTGACCTTTGCCACCGAGTGAAGCAGAAGGTCAAGACCCTTTGCAGACAGAAAGCTGGGCTGAGAGGGGATGATCACGCTGTCTGCCGCCGCCAACGCATTGACCGTCAGCATACCCAACGATGGCATACAGTCAATCAGAATGTAGTCAAAGTTGGGGCGGTAGGCGCTCACAAGCTCCCGCATGATGTACTCCCGGCTCATGACATTGATCATGGCGGTTTCAAAGGATGCCAGCTCGATGTTTGCCGGGAACAGCTTCGCCCCCTCCTCATGCGTCCGAATGCCCATCCCAGGGTCGATCGGCTCGTCCTCCACAATGGCCTGCAGCGCATTGGTCAGCGTCGTGTTCAATGTGTCCGCATCCCGAATGCCGAATGAGGCGGTCAAGCTGGCCTGCGGGTCTGCGTCGATCAGCAGAACCCGTTTGCCCTCCTGTGCCAGCTTGGTGCCAAGATGAAAGGTCGTAGTCGTTTTTCCAACACCCCCTTTTTGATTTGTGATCGCAATTACCTGACACATTTTCAGTCCTCCTTTCCTTTGAATTTGATCTTGCGACCCACCAAAACACAGAAATTGGTTCTGTGCTTTGGTCGCTGCACTTCATTCGACCCCGTCCCCTAAGTGCAGGAAAGGAAATCATCAGACGCTCGATTGCGAGTCGAGTCCATGGGAATCTCACCCCTGCCGGGTTCTCCGCCAGCTCCGTAGAGAAGTATCATTGTCCCAAAGCGTTTCATCGCCCTGCTTGGAGCAGCCAAGCATTTGGATGTGACCCGGATTCGCTATCCACCTTGCTATCCGCAATCTCTCTTTCGAGCAGGTGGGTCTCGGCGTATCACACCTCCGGCTGAGGCTTTCGCCTCCGCTTTGGAATGTATCTGATGAATGGTTATTCTGTTTTCAACGACTCATGAAAGATTTTCACAGCTGTGAATGAAAATAAAGCAAGTGCGTCGGATCATGGTGTCTGCTATACTGGATATAGCAGGCGAAGTCCGGTTGCACCTTGGCGGAAATGCCACCCCGTTTTTCAACGTGGACGAATTGCCCAAGAGAACAGCAGTATGTTGCACCACGGAAGTGGAGAGCACGAGTAGCAAGATTCGGATACCCACCCGGGCAATTCCCAAGCCTGCAATACAACAGGAGGGGATCTCATGCAAGATATTTTGACCTGTGTCATGGGACTGGACGTTCATCGGGATATCATCGTTGCCTGTCTGGTCAAAGGTGCTGTGGATGCCGAACCGGAGGCTGAGATACGAACCTTCAGTACACTCATCCCTGAAATGCAGAAACTGCGGGACTGGGTTATCGAATCCGAATGCCGGAATATTGCCATGGAAAGCACCGGAATCTATTGGCAGCCCATTTACGAGATGCTGGAATCCTGTTTTGACGGGGAGATCAGCATCCTGGTCGTGAATGCCCGACATATGAAAAATGTGCCGGGACGCAAGACTGACATGAAGGATGCCCAGTGGATCGCCACGCTGCTTCGAGCCGGATTACTCAAAGGCAGCTTTATCCCGGATAAGACATTCCGGGAACTGCGGCATCTGACACGATATCGTAAGAGCGTTGTCCACGACATTACCGCGCAGAAGAACCGCATTGATAAGTTCCTGCAGAGTTCTGGGTTCCGCTTCACTGCGTTCCTCTCGGACACCTTTGGAGCTTCCGGAAGAAATATCATCCGACATCTTATTGAGCATGGCAGCATTGACCGTGAAGCGTTGGATAAGTGCTTGAAGACCAAAACCAGAAACCGTATTGACGAGATACTCGTTGCATTAAACGGCTCACTCTCCGTTCATCAGCGCAGATTTCTGAACATGGTGTTTCTGCATCTGGAAGATTTGGAAGCACATAAACACACCATTGAGGACGAAATCACTGAGGAAGTCTTAAAGCATACGGATGCGCTGAATCTTCTCTGCTCCATTCCCGGAATTGATGTCACAGCAGCGGCTGCTATCGTTGCCGAGATCGGTACTGATATGAGCGCATTCCCGGATTCCCAGCATATCTGTTCATGGGCGGGACTTAGCCCCGGCAACAATGAGAGTGCCGGAAAGCGAAAGAGCGTTCATATCAATAAGGGCAATCCCTATCTGAAAAGCATGCTTTGTGAAACTGCATGGATCATGGCTTCTCACCGCAAGCTGTACCTTTCCGGCTGGTACTGGAAGGTGAAGCAAAGGAAAGGAGCGAAGCGGGCAACGATTGCGTTGGCCCGGAAGATTCTTTCCATCATCTACACCATGCTGAAAACCGGAACGCCCTATAGTGAGGAATGCTTTGAACAGCGCAGACAGAGATGTGAACGCAAACGGGCCAATCGGATGGTGAATGAATTGCAGAAGTTGGGGTACACGGTGGTAGCTCCCGATTGATACATACTCCATATTGCTCCGCCAGCGACAGGCAATGCCTGCCGCTATTTGTGCTACAGATCTTTCATTGATGAGGCGTTGAAAAACGCTTTGTCAAGGTTCACACTACGACTTATTTTCGTAGCAAGGTCCCCGAAGGAGCCCTCAGAAGAATAACCCCTTCACTAATTGGGACAGAGACCGGCTCTTAGTCAACCAAAAACAGGGTACTTTTCGTGAAAAAACAAGAATTTTTTATTAGGTTGTAAACTTGGGTAATTGGAAGTAAGATCAAGCAAACTTTGTAGAGATCATGTGCAGTGCAGATCGGGCAAAAAACATTAAAAAGAAAAAGCCAGCCGAAGCGTATTTGCTCCGGCTGACGGGAAACTATTCAGTTGCTTTTTTGCTGTTCGTTTTTATGTGAAGCTGCGACTTGCAGTCTGCCAAGCTCATCAGGCATTGTCAAAGCTATACTTGATGAAATCCGGCGCTTTAGGGAAGTGAAACATGCCGCTTTAATTAGACTATCTAATCGTTTTCTAATTCTGACCCGTTTTTTCTAATTGATTTTGGTTTATTTTGGCTTGCTTGGATTGACTCGGAAGTGCCGGGAAGCCTTGAAAATACTGACTTTCTTTGACTTTTATTGACTTTGAGGGAAGTGACACGGGCGAACTCCTAAGCGAAGGGTCAGAGGTTCAAATCCTCCCGGGGGTGCCAACCGCCACAAAATCGTGTGATTTTGCGGCGGTTATTTTTCTAAGCGCCGGTCATTTTTCGCCGTTTTTTTCTAAGAAAATCCGGCATTTTTCTAATGGGACGGGTACAGTATGCCCCGCCGATTCTTCTAATGCAGGGGAAAGGTTCAAAATAAAAGCCTATCAAGCTCACAAAAGCGAGGAAGTAATCGTGTGACTTTGCCGGACGGGAACAATTGTCAAGCGAGTCAGCAGAGTGATTCCCTTTCTATCAATAACAAATTAAGAGCAGTTTGATTTTAGGCCGAAGCAGTTCATGCTTCGGCTTTTGTTTTTCCAATCAGCCCTGCCATATCTTCTCAAAACCGCAGAAAAGAGATGCTTTTATACTTTTACTTGGATTTACAATCCTTTATTTCACTTTATAATCGG
>JAEDDX010000109.1 GCA_016293615.1 Acetatifactor sp. | reverse complement strand
GCGTCCCTTCGCCAAAGCTCCGTGTGTCCGGTTGCAGACCCGAGGCAGGAGATGCGTCCCTTCGCCAAAGCCCTGCATGTCTGATTGCAGACACGCTCTCGCTTGGAGTTCGTCGTAGCGGTACATAAGGTCCTAAAGTACAGGACCTAAGTACCGACGACTCACTACAGTCTGCAACAGACACACAGGGCTCGGCGGGGACGCTGTCCTAAGTGTTCATGGGTGTCTGCAACCGGACATGCAGGGCTCGGCAGGGGACGCTGTCCCCACAGCGGTTTTCATAAAATATTCGTAACTGTCCAGAGCCAACCTCGAAAACACTGCGTGTTTCCTAGGTGAGGCGTATCCGCCAAATAGATTTATCAAAATAGTGCTCTTGAATGCAGGCATTCATCGCTCTATTTTGATAAATCTGCTTGGCTCTGAACAGTTACAAATCATCATTAGTTAAGTAAAAGGTATGGATTATGTCAGTATTTCACAAGCAAAACGGTTCCGGGGCAGGCACAGGCCGCGCCGGAAAGTCTTTTTCTCTGCTGCCCTATCTGTGGCAGTATAAGTGGCACTATCTGGTCGGTGTCATTCTCCTGACGGCGGTCGATATGGCTAACCTTTATATTCCGCAGTACACGGGCGAAATGATTGACGGGCTGGCAGCCGGTGCTTTTGGTATGGCACAGGTCAGAGGCATTCTGCTTAAGCTTCTGTTCGTCGGCATCGTGATCATGGTCGGCCGTTTCGGCTGGCGTTATTTCATCATCGGCGCATCCCGCGGGGTGGAGCGAAACATCCGGAATGACCTCTTTGCCCATGTGGAGACACTCTCGGCGGGCTTTTTCAATCACCATAAAACGGGCGACCTGATGGCGCATTTTACGAATGATCTGGGCGCCATCCGCATGGCGGTCGGTTTTGCCGTCATCACGGCGTTTGACGCGGTCGCCATGACCTTCATGGTATTGTTCAAAATGATTTTCCATGTGAGTCTGAAGCTGACGGTCCTTGCCTTCGTTCCGTTGATTCTGGTGGCGGTCGGCTGCTACTTCTACGGAGTCGAGTCCAAGAAGCGTCAGACCAGAAGGCAGGAGGCGTTCTCCGCGCTCTCGGACAAGGTACAGGAGAGTCTCTCCGGCATCCGTGTGCAGAAGGCTTTTGTGCAGGAGGAGGCTGATTTTGCTTCCATCGAAGCGGCAGGGCAGGAATGTATGAAGCGGAATCTCTCCGTCGTAAAGCTCCGCATGGTCTTCGGTCCCACGCTGGATCTGATCACCGGCATCAGTATGCTCCTCACGCTTGTCTTCGGTGGAAAAATGGTCCTCGACGGCAAGGTTTCCATCGGTCAGTTCGTCGCCTTTCAGTCTTACATCGGCATGCTGGTCTGGCCCATGATCGCCTGCGGCGACTGTATCAACACCTTCAGTCAGGCAGCAGCTGCCTTCGGCCGTGTCAGGGAGATTTTCGCCGCCGAGCCCGAGATCACCGAGCCCTCGCTTCCTCTGATCGGTGCGGAAGCGGTTCTTACGGGCGACATTGTGTGCGACCGTCTGACCTTTACCTATCCCGGGG
Organism: Acetatifactor sp.; assembly: GCA_016293615.1. GTDB lineage: Bacteria > Bacillota > Clostridia > Lachnospirales > Lachnospiraceae > Acetatifactor. The sequence goes on along the minus strand of JAEDDX010000109.1, from coordinate 2,613 downwards.
CGCAGGCTCCGGTTCTTCAGGATATTTCCCTGCACATTGCGCCCGGTGAAATGCTCGGAATTCTGGGGCGGACAGGCAGCGGCAAGTCGACTTTTGCCAATCTTCTTCTGCGCGTCTATGACTGTGATGAGGGGATGTTGAAAATCGACAATACGCCTCTCAACCGGATCTCTCTGACGGCTTTGCACAAAAACATCGCCTATGTCCCGCAGGATAACTTCCTGTTCTCGGACACTCTGGAGGAAAACATCGCCTTTGGCCTCGAGGAGCGCATCAGCGAGCATCCCGAACTGTCCGGACAGATCGTACAGGCGGCAAAGGATGCCTGCATCCACGACAACATCATCGATTTTCCGGAAGGATATCAGACTCTGGTGGGCGAAAGAGGCGTCACACTCTCCGGCGGGCAGAAGCAGCGCAGCTCCATCGCCCGCGCACTTTTGATGCAGGCTCCCATCCTGATTCTGGACGATTCCCTCTCCGCAGTCGACACCGACACCGAAGAGAAAATTCTCGAAAACATCCTGCGGCTTCGCAAGGGTAAGACCACCATCGTCATCGCGCACCGTATCTCCACATTGCAGCATGCCGATCACATCGCCGTGCTGTCAGACGGTCTGTTAAGTGAGTACGGCACCCACGACGAGCTCCTTCAGAAGGGCGGTTTTTATGCGAATATATACGAAAAGCAGCAGTTGGAACAGGAACTGACTGCGATGTAGCGTATCAGAAAGGAAGCTTTTTATGTCAGCATTCAATGAAGATAAAATAGAATCAAACTATAACGGAAATGCCCTGCTTCGGCTTTTATCCTACCTGAAACCTTATACGCTTTCGATGATTCTGTGCCTGATTCTGGTACTGGCCCTGACAGGCTTTGATCTGTACCGGCCGATGCTGGTCGGCGATGCAATTGATGCGATCGAAGGCGGTCAGTCCTACGACGCCATCCTGGATTTTGCCTTGAGATACGGCATCGTTCTGGTGCTTGGCTTTCTGTTCAACATCACCCAGACCTGGCTGCTGCAGAAGACCGGACAGCGCATCATCTTCGCGGTGCGAAAGGATCTCTATGCGCACATTCAGTCGCTGAGCTGCCGGTTCTTCGACCTGACTCCCGTCGGGAAGCTCGTGACCCGCGTCACCAACGATGTCGAAGCTCTGGATGAGATGTACTCCGGCATCCTGGTCCGACTGTTTAGAAACATCATCATGATCCTCGGGCTTGCCGGCGTGATGCTCGCTCTCGACACGAGGCTTGCTCTGCTCTCCTTCGTGCTGCTGCCTGCGGTGGTCGGTATCACCGCACTGTTTCGCGTGATCTCCCGCGCCGCTTACCGCGTGACCAAGAGCAGGCTGACTGACATCAACACCTTCCTCTCCGAGAACCTCTCCGGGATGCGTATCATTCAGATCTTCGGCAGGGAAGCTCGTAAATACGAGGAATTCAACCAAAAGAGCACTGCTCTTTACAAAGCCTTTTTCAAGGAAATCATCGTGTTCGCCGTCTTCCGGCCCCTGATCTACATTTTCAGCATTCTCTCCCTGATGATCGTGCTGGGCGTCGGCAGCAGGGATGTGCTGGGCGATGTGATCTCCATCGGCACCCTGTATATCTTCTCCAACTATATCAAGCAATTCTTCGAGCCGATTCAGGAACTTGCGGAACAGTTCTCGACCCTGCAGTCCTCCCTCGCCTCCGCCGAAAAAATTTTCTCCATCCTCGACGAAGATGCCCTGGTTTTGGAAAAAGAAAACCCGACCATCCTACCCAATATATTAGGACGCATCGAGTTCGATCATGTCTGGTTTGCGTATGACAACGAAAATTATGTTCTTCGGGATGTCTCGTTTGTGATTGAGCCCGGGCAGAGTGTGGCCTTCGTCGGTGCGACCGGCGCCGGAAAGTCCTCCATCCTCAACCTGATCGGCCGCTACTATGACATTCAAAAGGGGCGCATCACCATTGACGGTGTCGATATCAGGGACTTAAGCAAGAAGCAGCTTCGAAGCGCCATCGGCCAGATGCAGCAGGATGTATTCCTTTTTGAAGGAACCATCGAGAGCAACATCCGTCTCTACAACAAGGATATCACCTCCGAAGAGATCCGCGAGGCTGCCGCCTATGTCAACGCCAACCGCTTCATCGAAAAGCTGGAGCATGGCTACGATGAGCCGGTGACGGAGCGCGGCGCTACCTTCTCCGCCGGAGAAAAGCAGCTCCTCTCCTTCGCAAGAACACTCGCCCACAAGCCCAGTATCCTCGTCATGGACGAGGCGACCGCCAATATTGATACCGAAACGGAGCTCTTGATCCGCGAAGCCCTGGAAAAACTGATGCGCGGCAGAACGACCATCATGGTTGCGCACAGGCTCTCCACCATCCAGCACGCCGACTGCATCATGGTCATGCACAAGGGCAAGATCCGCGAACGCGGCACCCATCAGGAGCTGCTGGCCCTAAACGGTATCTACAAGAAGCTCTACGACCTGCAGATCAGAAAGGACGCCTAGAAGATAGGCGCAAGCATCATCCAATATGCCCTCTTGTTCCCGGATCTGCGGCAGGAAGCTGCGCAGGCATCATCTGCTACGCGCTTTTGTTCACGGTTC
>JAEDDX010000048.1 GCA_016293615.1 Acetatifactor sp. | reverse complement strand
TTGATGGGAACTCTGACATCATATTCGCCTAACGGGGTTCTGAACAGTTACGAAACATCACATACTTTTCCTAAGTAATCATCTACTGAAACACTGCTTTTATCTGATAAATCACCCGCAATTTTCTTTTCATCCAAGCTAGATATAGGTAAATCAAAATCATCTCTTACCAACTGATCCAATGTAAGATTGTAGAAATCTGCTATTCTTAAAAGTAACTGCACATCAGGAATCGAAGTTCCATTTCCCCATTTTGATACCGCCTGTCTGCTAACACCAAGCTCTTCAGCAAAACCTTCTTGAGTCAGATTGTTCATCTTTCTGATAATAGTTATTTTTTCATTTAGTAACATGATTGTTACCTCCTTTGCTTAATTATGCCGTAATAATACAAAACATCTATTATTCATTCAAGAAAGTTTTGTTTACATTGTGCTACTGTTAGTTGCATAAGCCAAATTCTTAAGAAACTTCAAATCTGTTGAACTGAATAGTACATACTGACTGATAGGAGCAAGGTTGAAATACACCTTGCCCCTTTTCTTATACTTGAAGTTCCGTCAAATCGAAGAAGGTATTGGTGGATAGGCTTATGTGAAGCCTCACACGACTAAAGTCGCGTGCTTCCAATAAGTATCCGGCAAGAACAGTAGCCATACCTCTGTTCTTGCTTTTTCTTATTTGCATCCCTTTAGGGGATCGGACTACATTTCTACCATACAGCAAAAACTCAGCCGCTTACATCTATGCAGATGTAAGTACCGCATTTAAGCTAATCAGCGTAGAGAATGTGCAGGTGCTTCTCTTACTGCATTGAGGGACTTTAGCCTCAATGTGCAACCTTGTCTTTTCAGACACGGATTTTAACATTTCCCTGATGAAGTATCTTGCCCCGATATTATAAGAAGCAGACAGATCACAGTTGTAGATCTTTCCATTCCTGAACCGGCACAGACTGTATGTGTCAAGCTCGGCATCTTTTCCCCGGACGACGATGCCGCTCCCGTCATAGGCCAGCCTGCTTGTATTCCATGCACAGATATGGCTTATACGCATCCCAAGCCTGTGAGCCTTATTCGTCACAATGGACTGTACCTGCTGGCTGCGCCACAGATGGAGCTTCTGTTTCTTCGAGCCATGAAGCTTCCCCCTGCGGTCAAGATGCTCAAATACAATCACATCGGCGTTATAAAGAGTAGCTATGTCTATAATGGAATTAGCAGTCTTTACGGCTATGTCTGTATTGATACCTTTCGCTTTAGCCCAAAGCCGGGGAGTTCTATAGTTACCGTGCTGCTGTGCCTTTTTGATACGGTTTATGCTATGCGAAAGATGGTCTGTTTCCTTGGGAAGTCTGCAGAAATGTCTTCCGAGAATAGTGCCATCACTGCGTATCACACTGACCGTGGCTGCTGAGTTGATACCCAGATCCACAGCAACAACAGTCTGATCTTTTACATCTGTTTTGCCAAGTGTTACTTTTTCCTCAAAAGGGAAGTCTAAAAACCACTCCTTACCACGTTTTTGAAGGGTAGGAGCGCACTGCTTGCGGCTTTTACAATGTCTTGTAATATAATCCATATCCGATTTACGGAGATCAACTGTGATCCAGTCCCATGTATTGCGCACATATACTTTTATCTGTGCTCTATAATCATCTGTTTGGTTATACATTACAGTACGGTACATGGATGGGAATGTATATCCGGCTTTCGGCACGGATGGTTCTTTGCCTATGGGATCATCTGACCAATTTTTAAGGTTTGATCGATAGGACGATACCTTACCGATGGCTTCACTGATCGCGCCCCTGCGGAGATAACTTGGCATCTTGTAAAACTTTGAATCGAAGTCATACTTTGGATTTGGGTTGTCTTTTGTGGTGTGGATCAGTGTTTCTATATATCGCTGCCGTTGCAGGGAACTGCCTGTCCGTAATAAGCTGTCCCAGTTTGCATTACAGACATCTATGAGATAATCCACGGCGTTTCGGTATACCTTAACAGTATCTTTGAAGATATGATTATAGCATTTGATCTTGACCTTATATGTGGTATATATCTGCATACCGCGGACCTCCTTTCCGTCTATCTCATCTTTTGGCCGTTAATGTATTTTTCCACCTGTTCTAATGTCCTGTCACTTACAGTGGCAACAAAATAGGACGGATTCCACAAATGTCCTCCCCAGAGCTGACTCTTTATTTCCGGGTGTTTTAAGAACAGCCATCTTGCCGTATTGCCTTTCAGTATCTTGATCGCGTCCGATAGTTTAAGCTGTGGTTTGCAATCCACAAGAAGATGTATATGGTCAGGCATGACCTCCATTGCTATGACTGTCATATCTAAAGATTTAAGCGTTTCGAGAAGATAACTCCTGATATCAGATTCGATCCCGCCTACAAATATGGGCTTTCTATACTTTGTAACCCATACGATATGATACTGCAACGAATAGACATATCCACGACCATGCGTAACATCTTCTGGCATTGAAAAATAAGATGTTTTATCCATGTAAATAGTATACCATATGTTTTCTTTAATTTCAAGAAAAGCCGCCTAACTCACGACTAAAGTCACGAGTGTGCGGCGGCTCAGCATCAACACAAAAGGTAAAAGGGAGCCTGCTTCCTTTTTGCAGCTCCCTGTCCGGAATTGCGGCCTTACTCCTAAGTTCTGCATGTCTGTTGCAGACCGGATTGGACACAGGTGGGAAAGCGCCCCCGCCAAGCCCTGCGTGTCCGCAAAAGTCCCTACTCCTCCTCAGCCCAGGCGAGTGCGCATTTTACTGCCCGGCGCCAGCCCTTCAGAAGCGTTTCCCGCCTGTCATCGGACATGGCAGGCTCAAACGCCGTGCCGATCTGCCAGCGTTCCCGGATGTCCTCCTTACTTTTGAAGAAGCCGACGGAAAGCCCTGCGAGATAAGCCGCACCGAGGGCAGTCGTCTCGATGCACCCGGGGCGCTGCACCTGCGTCTTGACAATATCGGACTGGAACTGCATCAGAAAGTCGTTTGCACTGGCGCCGCCGTCTACCTTCAGGCTCCTTAACCGTATGCCGCTGTCCCGTTCCATGGCGCGCAGCACATCCGCCGTCTGATACGCGATGGATTCCAGCGTCGCACGGATGAAATGTTCCTTCGTGCAGCCCCTGGTCAGACCCACGACGGTTCCCCGCGCATACTGGTTCCAGTAGGGTGCGCCCATGCCCGCAAAGGCGGGCACGATATAGACCCCGGCCGTATCCCCGACCGCTTCGCAGTAATCCTTCGTCTGGGACGCCGACCGGATCATTCTCATGCTGTCGCGCAGCCACTGTACGCCTGCGCCGGCCACGAAGACACTTCCCTCCAGCGCATACTGTACCCTGTCGTCGGTTCCGGCTGCGATGGTGGTCAGAAGACCGGACTGCGAGGTAATCGCCTCATGGCCGGTATTCATCAGAAGAAAGCATCCGGTTCCGTATGTATTCTTCACTTCTCCCTGCTCGAAACAACACTGACCGAAGAGTGCCGCCTGCTGGTCGCCCGCCGCGCCCGCGATAGGAATCTCTCCTCCGAGCATGGAACAGTCCGTATGGCCAAAGACACATCCCGACGGTCTGACCTTTGGCAGAATGCAGGCAGGGATGCGAAACCGCTCCAGAATCTCCTGATCCCAGCACAGGTTATGGATGTCGAACAGCATGGTTCTGGAGGCGTTGGTATAGTCGGTGGCATGTACCGCACCCCTGGTCAGATTCCAGATGAGCCAGGTATCGACGGTGCCGAACAAAATCTCGCCCGCCTCGGCCTGCTCCCTGACACCGGGCACATGCTCTAAAATCCAGGCGATCTTGGAGGCGCTGAAATAAGCGTCCGGAATCAGTCCGGTCCGTTCACGAATCTTTTTGTCAAAACCGTCCTTTTTCAATTCTTCGATCATATCGGCGGTCCGGCGGCACTGCCAGACGATCGCATTGTAGACGGGCTCGCCGGTCTTTCTGTCCCAGAGGATGGTCGTCTCTCTCTGGTTGGTGATACCGATTGCCGCGATCTGCTCCGGGCTGCAGCCGACCATCGCCATACATTCTGTCGCAACCGCAAGCTGGGAAGACCAGATCTCCTTCGGATTGTGCTCTACCCAGCCGGGCTGCGGGTAGATCTGCGTAAACTCCTTCTGTGCCATGGAACAGATATTGCCCTCTCTGTCAAACAAAATACAGCGGGAGCTTGTCGTTCCCTGATCTAAAGCCATTACATACTTTGCCATACCTTTATTCCTCGTCTCATAAATTGTAATCACTCTGTCTCGCGACACGAGTGGCCCCACTCTTCCTATCATACACCATTTTTTACCCTTCGGCATCTGTTTTCACAGAATTTCTATTCCGATTTCTATTCCGATTTCTTTTCCGATTCCTTTTCCGGGCACCCGCCGCACAATAATGATTGCTATCGTGCACTTTTTTTTATTGTATTTTTCTGTCGAATCTAGTATGATGACTCCAAACACAAAAAATAGGCTGCCTCGTGCAGCAAAAGGAGGAAACTATGGCAGGCGATTCTTTTCGTAATATGAAAAACGGTTTCACCACCATGAACGGCGGCAAGACCGCTTCCGGCACGCCCCGCAAAAAGATGGGCGGCAAAGGCATCGGCATCATCGCAATGATCGTCATTATTTTGATTCTGGCCCTGAATGCCACTTATGAGATCAAGGAACAGGAGCAGGCAGTTTTGATTACCTTAGGTAAGGCAAGCGCTGTCACCAGTCCCGGTCTTCACTTCAAGATTCCTTTTATCCAGAAGGTAAGAAAGGTCAACACGACCATTCAGGGATTTTCCATCGGCTACAACACCGGAGACAATTCCGTCAACGAGGACGAATCTCTGATGATCACATCCGACTTCAACTTTATTGATGTCGACTTCTATGTGGAATACCGCTACAGCGATCCCGTGAAGGCAATGTATGCATCCGAGAATCCTCTTGCGATTCTGAAAAACATCGCGCAAAGCTGCATCCGTACCGTCATCGGCAGCTACCCCGTAGACGATGTTCTCACCACCGGCAAGACGGAGATTCAGGCGAAGATCAAGGATATGATTCTGGAGAGACTTTCCGAGCATGATATCGGAATCCAGCTCGTCAACATCACCATTCAGGACTCCGAGCCCCCCACCCAGGAGGTCATGGAAGCGTTCAAGGCAGTCGAAACGGCAAAACAGGGCAAGGAAACCGCACTGAACAACGCCAACAAATACCGCAACGAGCAGCTTCCCTCCGCGCAGGCGAAGGCGGACGGAATCTCAAAGGATGCCGAGGCGAAGAAGACCGAGCGAATCAATGAAGCGACCGCACAGGTTGCCCGTTTCAACGCAATGTATGAAGAGTATATCAAGAACCCCGAAATCACCAGACAGCGTATGTTCTATGAAGCCATGGAGGATGTACTGCCCGGGCTGAAGGTCATCATCGAAAGTCCAAACGGCGACATTCAGACCTTTTATCCCTTAGAGTCCTTCAGCAATATCACCGGCAGCGCTACCTCTGTCGGTGACGCAGAGTAAGGAGGCGAGACTATGAAAGCAATCAGAAATACACTCATTACGATCATCCTGTTCGTTGCTGTCATCGCAGGTCTTTCCTGCCTCGTGATCACCAACGAGAATGAATACACCCTGGTCCGTGAATTCGGACGAATCGATCATGTGGTAACCACCTCCGGCGTCAGCTTCAAGATTCCTTTCGTGCAGACCACGGACACCCTTCCCAAGCAGACACTGTTTTATGACCTCTCTCCTTCCGATGTCATCACCAGTGACAAGAAAACCATGATCTGTGACAGCTACATTCTCTGGCACATTGTGGATCCCGAGAAATTCGCGCGAACCCTGAACTGTTCCATCACAAACGCCGAGAGCCGTCTGGACGCCATCGTGTACAATGCGACCAAGAATGTCATCAGCAGCACCAAGCAGGACGATGTCATCTCCGGCCGTAACGGTGCGCTTTCCCAGGCAGTCATCTCAAACATCGGTACTTCCCTGGAGCAGTACGGCATCGAGCTTCTTTCCTTCGAGACCAAGAAGCTGGATCTCCCCGGTGACAACAAGGCAGCTGTCTACGAGCGTATGATCTCCGAGCGTGATAATATTGCAGCTACCTACACCGCAGAGGGTAACTCCGAAGCGCAGAAGATTCACAACACCACCGACATGGAGATTACCGTGATGCTTTCCGAGGCGGAAAAGGAAGCTGAGATCCTCGTGGCAGAAGGCGAGGCGGAGTACATGAGAATCCTCTCTGAGGCATACAACGACGCCTCCAAGCAGGAGTTCTACTCCTTCGTCAGAAGCCTCGATGCTCTGAAGATTTCCATGAAGGGCAGCAACAAGACCGTAATGCTCTCCCCGGATTCACCGATTGCACAGATCTTTTACGGAAAGTAACTACTGACACAGAGACAGCGCAGCCCGATTGCTGCGCTGTTTTTTTCATGCTCAAGGATTGTTTTTTGAAACATTTTCGGGAGCAAGGCGTCTAATACAAATTGGAGCGGCTCGTCTCGCCGGTAAGCACCGCATCACCGTCACAATCGGTTCCGAAGGCGTACACCTGCGCAAAGCCTGCGTCTGCCGCACAGTTTGCGGCGATGGTGCTCTGTGCCCCTTCGGTACAATAGAAGAACACCGGCGTGTGAATATCAGGTGCTGTCCGGTAAGGGTTCTTCAGCACCTCAGACATAGGTATGTTTTTTGCACCCTGCAAATGTCCCGCCGCATACTGCGCTTCTGTCCGCACGTCGATCAGCACTGCTGCGGGCTGTTTTGCGAGCAGTTCAAGTGCCTCTGCGCGGGACAGTACGGTGCAGGAGCGCTTTTTTTCCGAAGGCTCTGCTTTCAGACGCCTGCTTTTGTCAAACACGCGCTGTACGATCGTTTCCGCCTCCGCCCGGGAAAGTATCCTTCTCATGCCAAAGACCGGACGGGCGCCCTCTTCATCCGCGGTTAGGATCCCTTTCACATAAACCTGGGCCACATGGGCGACACAGACGCGGCAGTCGTAGAGATCCGACAGTGCGGCCGCCGCGCCAAAGTCCTCCTCATCAGCCTCGCCAAGCTCCCTCCTCAAAAAGGCGTGGACGATCCCCGCCGCCCTGCGCTTTTCCAGAGGAAGCCTCCGCCCGGACAGATCCGCAGGCTCCAGCCAGCCTCTTTGGAAGCAGATATCGAGAAGATCCGCCGATGCTTCCGTGCCGCCGTGCAGGGCCTGTATTCCGTCAGCGAGCAGGGCAACAAAGCCTTCTGTCGTCATCTGCCCGGCAGACGATTCACCGGTGCTTGGCGTATCTGTGCTCTGCAGCTTCCCCTGCTCAGGCATTGGCTGTCACCCTGACAGTAACATTCGCACAGGCTTCCAGCCCGAATACGCCAAATACACCTGTGGTATTGATCGTCTCTTCACCGGTCCAAAGGTCGGTCACGGTATAGCTGCCTGCCTTTGCAAATGCCTCTTTGTCCGTCATTTTTCCACCGAGGAAGCGCAGAATCGTGTCGATATCCACACTGTGGGCACCGTTGTCCTCTTTCTCACTCACATTGAGGAAGGAAAGTGCCACACTGCCGTCCGACAGAGGCTTTGCAAGGATATCCACTCTGTCGCGGTTGGTCACATATTCGGTATCGGGATGCTCTTTTTCTAAGCTGCAGTAAATTCTCTTTGCCTGAATGCCGAGGGCATCCTGGTTCAAAGCGATCAGAGCCTCGTTGGAAATGATCTTCCAGAGCTCGTCGCCCTTCTGCACACGGCGAAGGTCCAGACCGAGCATCAGGGGCGCATTCATCATACACCACATAGCCATATGGGTCTCACACTGGGTCAGGGACAATCCGTTCATACCGATCATCAGCATGTCAGGGTCATTCCAGCCCTTGTGAAGTCCCGCGAATTCATCCATGATGACCGCCTTGTTGTACTGGGAAGTTACGCTGGGCGTATATCCGTCCACCCAGGTTCCCACTCCGGGGTCACCGTCTGAGCCCACGCGGAAGGTGATATCGTTTAAGATTCTCCAGGAATCTCCCACCTTGTAGCCCCAGTTCTGCGGCTGGGTCTTGCCCCACTCGCAGATGGAAAGAATCACATCATGTCCGGGCGCCGCAGCGTTGAGTCCCTCCAGAAGGGCCGCGTAGGAGCTCAATGTATTCTCCTGTCTTCTGTGGTTCATCAGGCGAAGTACATTCTCACCCGCCTGTAAGGTCACGGGAATCTCCTGCGATTCGGCAAAGGTCTCGGGGCTCTCGGTCGCCGCAAGGAAATCGTCATAGAAAAGAGCGGAAGTCTCTCCCTCGCCCACTGCCGCCTGCAGCCAGCTGCCGACCCCTTCCTCGACGCCGGTTGCGTAAGTCACGGTCAGCAGGTACTCGCCCGCCTCCGGTACCTTTACGGTAAAGCAAAGCTCGCCGCTTCTGTCTCCCACGGGGGAAGGTCCGGGGCCGGTTCCGTCAAAGGTTCCGATACAGGTTACATACTCTTCCTTCTTCTCGGCCCGCATGCCGCGCAGCACACCGTCGCTGACTGCTGACAGTTGTGTCATAAAATCTCCGCGCACAAGCTTTATCGCTTTGATATTGGGCGCATATACATACTTTGCATTGGTCGCATCGGAGAAGGTCACATTGTCCCAGAGGTAATAACAGTTGTCCACCTTCAGGAAATCGACGCCCCACTCGATATAAGACTTTGCATCCTGCATCTCATGACCGCAGGTACCGACTGCAGCGCCCGCGCAGAGGTTGGTTCCGATATCATTGTACATACCGAACTTTAAGCCCCTGTCGTGTACATAGTCCGAAAGTGCTTTGAAACCGGAGGGGAACTTTACCTCCTCATTGGAGAGCAGTCCTTCCACTCTCTCGGGTTTATAGCAGCCGTCATCCAGCACAATATAACGATATCCAAGCTTGTCCAGTCCAAGCTCCACCATCTTGTCTGCCATCGCCTTCGTCAGAGCCTCCGTATTGCCGCTGCCGAAAGCATTCCAGCTGTTCCAGCCCATAGCAGGCAGATGTCCTTTCTTTTTCTCCAGCAATACCTGCCCGTTCGCAAAGGCGTCGTAGCGATATGCCTTGTCCTCAATTTTCTTCGGTCCCATACTCATTTTTTCTTCCTCCCGGGTTTGATCGGTCATACGACCGTTTTTATGATGAACGCCAAAGCGAAAACCTCACTTGCACGAAATAAGCGTTCGCCGGCTCATTCAAGGCTCTACAATTGAATCCAGTATCTCTGCTCCAGTCGGCCGTCCGCTCCGATCTGAACCACCACCGTATCCGGCAACAAAAACCAGTAGACAACGCTCAGCACGACAGCAACCGCAATCAGTCCGATATTGATCTTCAGCCGCAGGCTTTTTCGCTCCCTTTATTGTCTCATGTTCCAAAACCTCAGTCAAGAAAAACCATGCACTTCCGAAGATCCGGGGGCCGGTGTTCTAAGCATGGCAGGAACGGCACGAACCGCAGCCGCGCATCCCCTTCTTCCGCTCTTGCCTCGCCGTGAAAAAATGATATAATGGAAGCACAGAAACCTCCAACTTTACCCCTTTCTTAAGGAGACATTTATGAAAACTCATAGAAAACGAATTCAGAAGACCTTGATTCTCTTTGCCCTCGTACCCATGCTGGTGCTGACTGTCCTGCTCTCTTCGGCGATGCAGGTGCAGGCCGGCGACACCATCTACGGAGAGCTGTACTTTGAAGGCAAGGAAGTCGACATCATCTTCTTCCACGATGTACACTCTCACATTGACAGCTTTCCCACGGTGCAGGACGGCAAAAGCGTCATCTCCGGCGGTTTCGCCGGCATCAAAACCATCATCGACGACGCCCGGAAAGACAATCCGGACACACTGGTACTGGACGCCGGCGACTTTTCGATGGGTACTCTGATACAGACCATTTACCGCGAAGAAGCAGCGGAGCTGCGTTCCCTCGGGGCAATCGGCTGCGATGTTTCCACGCTCGGTAACCACGAATTTGACTTCCGAAGCGAAGGACTGGCTGCAGCTTTGGGCGCTGCAAAGGCAAGCGGCGACCCTCTCCCTTCCCTTGTCCTGTGCAATATCGACTGGGAAACCATGGAGGCGGAAGGGCTCACCGAGGAACAGAAGCTTCTGAAGGAAGCCTTTGATGCCTACGGTATTCAGGATTACACCATCCTCACCAGAGGAGATGTCAGAATTGCAGTGTTTGGCGTATTCGGAAAGGATTCTCTGGCCTGTGCTCCCACCTGTGTGCTGAAGTTCCGGGATGCAGCCGAGGCTGCCGCCGATACCGTGGCCCGAATTAAGATGCACGAAAAGGCCGACATGATCGTCTGTGTCTCCCACAGCGGCACCGGTCCGGACGCCGAGAAATCCGAAGACGAGCTGCTTGCCCAGAAGGTGCCCGAGATCGATTTCATCGTCAGCGGCCATTCCCACACCACCCTGAACGAGCCCATTGTCTGCGGCAACACCTATATCGGCTCCTGCGGCGAATATGCCAGATCCATCGGCAAAGTCAGCCTGCGTCAGACCCCTCAGGGGCGCTGGGAAATGGCACACTATGAGCTGGTACCCGTGACGGAAAATATCCCCGGGGACCCCGAAATACAGGCCATGACGGATGCCTACTTTGAGATCGTGGACGCCTCCTATCTGTCGCAGTTTGGCTATACCAGAAAACAGGTGCTTGCCCACAACGATGTTGTGTTCTCAACCTCACCCGACCTCTATAATATGCACACAGACCACAATCTGGGAAATCTGTTGTCCGATGCGTTCTACACAGTTGTCAACAATTCCGGGACGGGCGATACACACCCTGTGGATGTGGCAGTCGTGCCGGCAGGCTGTGTACGCGATACCTTCGCCGTCGGTGACATCACAGTAGAGGATGTATTCAATGCCTACTCGACGGGAATCGGTCCGGACGGTATCCCCACCTACCCTCTGATCAGCATCTACCTGACCGGTGCTGAGCTCCGCCTCTGTGCAGAGATCGACGCCTCCATCTCCGATCTGATGGTAGGCGCGCGGTTGTATATGCGCGGCATGAACTTCTCCTATCATCCGAACCGCATGATCCTCAACAAAGTCAACGACTGCTATCTGGAAGCGGCAGACGGTACCCGCACCGAGCTTGAGGATAAAACACTCTATCGCGTTGTCTGCGACCTCTACAGCGGTCAGATGCTCGGCAATGTCACAGACCTTTCCTACGGACTGCTGAAGATTCAGCCCAAGTTCGCGGACGGTACACTGATCACCGATATCGAGGATGCCATCATTTATGTGGACGGCAAAGAACTGAAGGCCTGGACGACCATTGCCTCCTACATGGGCTCCTTCGAGGACACCGACAATGACGGCATAGGTGAAGTTCCGGCTTCCTACAGCGAGCTGCACGGCAGAAAAGTGGTCGATGACCGCACCGGCATCGGCGTGTACCTCGAATCCCCCAACAAATTCTCAATCATTATTTTCTGCGTCCTCCTGACCATCGTGATACTCATCGGTTTGGTGATACGCTTCATCCTCCGCCGCATCACAAGGAAACGCCGACAGAAACAGTGATTTTTCTACAAAAAACACCCACTCCCTCTGCACCCTCCCAACCGTGATTTCAGAAATTCTACGATTGGGACCGGTACAGAGTGAGTGGGTTTTTTCGTTCAAATATAAGCAGCCTCATTCAGTGTCGTTCCGCAAGGCATGTACGACAAGCCCTGCGTGTCTGTTGCAGACACAGTTTGCTCCGTTCCGCAAGGCGTCCCGACAAGGCCTGTATGTCTGTTGCAGACACAGTTTGCTTCGTTTCGTAAGGCGTCCGGCCAAGGCCTGTATGTCTGTTGCAGATACAGTTTGCTTCGTTTCGCAAGGCGTCCCGGTCAAGGCCTGTATGTCTGTTGCAGACACAGTTTGCTTCGTTTCGCAAGGCGTCCCGGCCAAGGCCTGTATGTCTGTTGCAGACTGTAGTGAGTCGTCGGTACTTAGGTCCTGTACTTTAGGACCTTATGTACCGCTACGACGAACTCCAAGCGAGAGCGTGTCTGCAACCGGACATACAGGCCTTAGGTGAGGACGCCGCCCATCTATGCCTTCGTGTCTGCAACCGGACATACAGGCCTTAGGTGAGGACGCCTCCCATCTGTGCCGCGTGTCTGCACTCAGACTGCGTACACGCCGTCACACTTTGGAACGGTATTGATGGAGCCGTCCTCGTTGTAGGTAAACTCCGTGACACAGACACTTCTGTGGAACAGGCTTCCTCCGGGCAGTTCGTCCGTGTGATAGAACAGGTAAGAATGACCCTTGAAATCCGCGATACCGGGATGATTGGTGAAGCACTTCCCCTCCTCCATCAGGACGCCGCCGTATACCCAGGGGCCGGTCGGAGAAGCGGAGGTTGAGTATGCAAAATGCTCGTTTCTTCTCTCACCCTCTGCAAAAGCGGCATATACCATGTAATAGAGGTCACCCCTTCTGTAAAACCACGGGCCCTCGCCGTAGGTGGTACCGGTCATGTGACTACCCTTGCCAAAGGACTCTACGGTCATGGGAATCTTCACTACTCCCACAGTCTCATCATACGAAATCATATCCTCATTCAAAAGCACATATCGAAGCTCCGGGTTGCCGAAGTACAGATATGCCTGCCCGTCCTCATCGATGAAGACGGTAGGGTCGATATCGTTCCAGTCGCCCTCGTCGACCAAAGGATATCCCAAGTCAACAAAGGGTCCCGTCGGGCTGTCGGAAATACCGACTGCAATCGCCATGCCGCCGTCCTTCTTATGCACGGGACAGTAGAGATAAAACTTACCGTTACGCTCGACTGCCTGCGGTGCCCACGCTCTGTCATCTGCCCAGCTGATATCGTCCAGGGAGAAGATCTTGCCGTGGTCGGTCCAGTTCACCATATCCTTTGTGGAATAACATCTCCAGTCAAACATCGTGTAAAAATGATTGATCAGCTCATCCTCGTCATGTGTCGTGTAGAGATACAGAGTGTCTCCGTAAACCATAGGTGCCGGATCGGCCGTGTAAATCGATTTGATGATAGGGTTGGAATGAAACTTCTTCTCTTCCATTGATTTGTCCTCCTTGCTGTTTTCCGCCTGCATCCGAGGGTAAAACTACCCCTCCTGCTCCTCGCGGTGTGCTTTATATTTCAGTCGCAGTGCCTCTTCCATGTTCTCGGTCATATAAACCTTCAGATTACGGATCTCCATGCCGCTGATACCGAAGTACAGCTTGATGAAGAAAGTAAAGCTGAACAAAGGCTCGGGGAACTCCACCACACGATGCTGCCAGGTCTTATCGGCGCCGGTGATAAAGACAGTCTCCGTCAGTCTCTTGTCCACAAATACCGACAACGGAAGCTGTGCGAGGTCGGGAATCTTCTCCGCAGCCCGACAGTCGAACTCCATTCTGAACAGTCCGCGGTCTCTCACTGTCACCTCAAATGTCGTGGAACTGCCCTTCTCCGTGTTCACCAAAGTCTCGTCCAGGTCGACTTCGTCAAACATCTCAACCTTGATCAGCGGTCCTGTCGCTGCGCTCTCCGTCTCCGCAATCTTCTGCAGTTCAAGATCCAGCTCTGTTTCCCTGCCCACCCATCTGAGATACGCGGGGGACTGCAGCAGAAACGCACAGATATTGGCTGCACTTCTCTGGAATTCGCCGCGGGTGACGCTGCCCTTGTGCATCTCCTCGAGGGAGTTGTCCTCGTTCTCGTTTCTCAGCGAATCTCCGGTTACCATATAGAGATCGTTCTGACTTCTCATCATGGCTGCGGTATTCTGGATGGTCGCGGGCTGTCCTTCATCATTCGCCTTCGCCCACCAGTCGGTCATGACGATACCACGGTATCCCCACTCATCACGCAGAATCGCTGTGAGCAGATCATAACAGCCGGCGGTCCAAAGTCCGTTGACCGGCCCGTAGGTAGACATGATGGAACGCGCCTGCCCTTCCTTGACGGCGATCTCATAACCCTTCAGGTAAATCTCACGAATGGCTCTCTCGGAAATCACGCCCTCGGCAAAGTTACGGCTGTACTCCTGGTTGTTGCAGGCAAAATGCTTGATGGTTCCTGTCACGGCATACTGATGCATTGCGCGAAGCTGCGCAGCCGCCATCTTACCGGTCAACAGCGGATCCTCGGAAAAATACTCAAAGTTTCGTCCGTTCAAAGGATTCCTGTGGATATTCATGCCGGGACCAAGCAGGGTATCGACCTTGTCCTTGCGAAGCTCCAGACCCTCGTAACCGTACAGCTCGCCCACCAGTTCATCATTGAAGGTGGATGCGAGAAGGGTGCCGTTGGGCATCGCAAAGGCAATGGTACCGCAGTCCATTCGGATTCCGCTGGGACCGTCCGCACAGCATCCCACAGGTATTCCGTATGCCTTCAGCGCATCCGTGACGCCGCCGAACGCCCCGGCCGTGCCTGCCGTTACCTTGGGAGAACACATTCCCTCACCGCGGATCAGACAGCACAGTTCCTCATCCGAAAGCTGTGCGAGGAACTCGCCCATGGTAACCTTTCCCGATTCCACATCGCAAAGCTGATATCCTCTGTCCCCGGTGTATGCATACTCCTCGGGAAGTCTCTGTCTTCTCTTGTCCGCAGGGTCGAGGGTGCGGAGGCTGACAGGCCTGCGGATCAGTTCATAGGTGCCGTCCTGCCTTCTCTCCCCGGGTGCCATGCACTCAAAAGCAGTGACGGGAGCCATTGCTTCCTGCAATTTCTCCACCACGATCAGAGCCGGACAGTCAAACCCGCCCGCTTTCTGAGCGTCGCGCACATTACAGCCGGCATAGAAAACATATTCCCCGGCCTCCAGCACATAACAGGACTTATTTCCTGTCACGCCGCTGTCATCATAAGAGGCAAACACATTCACAGGGAAGGATATCTCAAGCTCCTGCGTCTCTCCGGGCGCCAGCTCCTTCGTCTTGGCGTAGCCGCACAGCGCTCTGGCAGCCTTTCCGAGCCTGCCCTGAGGTGCCTCCGCATAGACCTGGACGACTTCCTTTCCCCGGCAGGAACCGGTATTTTTTACGCTCGCCTTCACGGTCACGACCGCATCCTTCGTCAACGCGGTCACTTCTGCAGAAGCCTTCGTTTCAAAGGTGGTATAGGACAGACCGAAACCGAAGGGATATTTCACGCGCTCCGGCGCGAAAGTGCTGAAGTAACGGTATCCGACATAAATATCCTCGACATAGAAGTTTCTGACACGGTCTCCGTAATAAGGGGTGGAGGGATAATCGCTGCAGTCATAGGCAATGGTATCTGCCAGTCTGCCGGACGGACATATATCGCCGCTCAGAACATCCAGCACACCGTTGCCGCCCTCCTGTCCGCCCTGCCATACATAAAGTACAGCCTTGGGCGCATACTTCTCCTCCCATTTCATATCTATGATATTGCCGACATTCAAAAGAACGATTGTCTTCTCGAACACACTGCAGACGGTGCGAAGCATATCCTCCTCCACGGAAGTGAGCAGGTAGCTTCCCTCGGCCACAGCATTATCCTTATCCTCACCGGCGGTTCTGCCGATGATGATGACTGCGACATCGGAGGTTTCTGCCGCCTTCTTTGCAAGTGTTTCGCTTATGGGCATCTCCTCCTGGAACCATGGCTCCTGCGCCCAGCCGATTCCGTTGTCAAAAGGGTGTGTCTCCAGCCACTTTTCATAGACAGCGGTCAGCTCCGCATTCAGCTCAAAGCGTGTATCAGCCTCTAAAGCTTCCCGGATACCGGTCACATAATCGGTATTTACCATACCGCCCGAACCGGTTCCGCTCTTGTAGTAGCAGAACTGACTTCTGCCAAACAGTGCGATTTTGGTACCTTCTACCAGAGGAAGCACATCTGACTCATTCTTCAGTAGCACAATGCCTTCCGCTATGGTTTTTCTCGCCACAGCCGCGTACTTTTCAACGGAATAAACACAATCTCCCATCGTACAGGATCCTTTCATCATTCAAGTAATTTGTTCTAAATATGCTCCGGCTTTCATAACTGACACTTCTGTCGGAAAACATTTCCTGAGACTGCCGCTATGATTTCGTCTAAATTATACTCGATAAGTGTGTGACAGTCAAAACAAATCACGCAGAAGTTTTGCGCCGTTTCCACTTTTCGGGGTAGATTGCGGGGTGCAGTACAAATTGCAGCAGTTCCCGGAACAGAAGCGCCGCGGGAATGGAGCAGATGATGACAACTGCCACAAATAAGGCCACATTTCTGATATAGTACACGGGCCTTGTGATATCCAGGAAAGAAAAACCGAACAGCTCGATAAAGATACCGTGAATCAGGTAAAACTCCATGGTAATGGTGCCGAAGAACCGCAGTACTCTGTTCCCAAGCTTCACCTTCCTGCAGAGCAGCACGACAAAATATACAAACGCACAGGAAGCGGCCACCTGCGTCATCAGGCAGCCCCATCTTCTCAGCACGATGTGATCGGCGTGCCAGGCCTCCCCGTAATAACCCCATATTGCCTGTGCGATCTCAGACAAGACATAAAAGCCGATCGTCAATACGAAGCTTAAGATCAGTCTCAGGGGATACAGCTTCTTCATGTTTGCCAGAATCTTCTCTTCCTTCATGGCGAAGAACAGACCGATCGGGAACAGGTGCACGGAATTGTACCACCACTCCCCCCTCATCCAGTAATCCGGATGGTTGACATAGGTGCCGATCCAGGTATAACAAAAGATTCCCAGGCACACGAATAATAACGCGAGCTTTTCATTCCTGCAGAACCGATACGCCAGATAAAAGAACAGATAAAAGGTCGGAAGGGCAATCACGAACCAGGCGTTGGTGTTGCAAAGCTTGATGCCCGAAACATAGCAGAACAGACTGTACGGAGTAAACTTTTCGCCCATCAGAAAACGCACCAGCAGATAAACCGCGCCGCTCAGGTAATAGCCTGCGATCAGCGGCAGCACTCTCTTTCTGAAAAACCCCTTGAGGTAGTCCGGCTTTGTCTTAAGACTTTTATACAGTCCGTAGCCCGAGCAGAAAAAGAAGATGCTGACGAAAAAATACCCCAGCGGTACAAAAAAGTCGAGCCCGTGTACGATGTATTTCTTCGGAAGCCACGAAGCGCAGGTCTTCTGCGACAGATGATGAAACATAATACAGACAGCAGAAAATCCCTGGACAGTCTTCATCTGTTCCAGGGACATACTTTCCTCATTCCATTTGCCTCTGCCGTACCACTTCGCACCCGCAAATAAAAGTACCAAAAGCAACGGATAATATAAATATACCAATTTATCCAAAACCGACTGCATCTTTCTTTCCCCCGTTTCACATGCTTATGAATACAGTGTATCTGTAATTGGCGGAAAGTGCAAGTATTACATCGGTTTTTGAGGTATTTTCAGCGAATCTGCGGCCACCTTCGACCGCTGCTTACGGCTTAGTCTTCTTCCTTCATAATCATAGCCGCGATACACTCAACAACCGCAAAGAGCACGCCTGCGACAGGCCAGATGATCCAGGTTTTGTGCCAATCTAACGTGTAGAGGCTGATACCGAGATAGATCGCGGTTGCAAGCAGCCAGAAAGCGCCGGCCAGCGGGCTGAGTCTTCTTCTGTTTCTCTTCTTGCGGGAGCTGTACTCTTCCTCGCAAAGAAGCATCTTACAGGCTTCCGTCACCGTGGAGGCATTGATAAATAAGTTCACCGCGATTGCAACTATGGTGAGCAGTACACATACCATGGAGCCCACTATGTATTCTTCCGCCTCAGCAAGCGCCGCAATGATCAGGGGAAGAGGACACAAAATGCAAAGAAAAACACCGACCACAAGCATCAGAGTGCTCTTCGGCTGTTCCTTCTGCTGCTTCTCACGCGCCATGCCGGCAACGCCGTACTCGGTCTCAAACTCCTCGTCCTCCAGGAAATCAAAGGGCTTCAGCCTCATGCCGCTGAAAATAAAGACTGCGACCGCCCCTGCCACCAATAACAGCAACAGGATGATACCGATGCCGGCAGCCAGATTCTCCGAAATGCCAAAGGTTCCCGCATCTGCCAGACCCGCAAGGAAAATCAATACCACCGGGCTGAACACACACATAGACACACCCATTGCAATCGCAGGCATTACCTTCTTTCTCGCACGGATGAATTCATTTGCTTCCTCCATGGATACCTTTCTGACCGGCGGAACCGCAGCAGCGTCCTCGCGCAGTGCCGCACCCGTATTTTCAGCCGGTTCCATCTCATCCTTTAATAAGTAGTCACAGGACACGCCGAACAGCTCTGCCATCTGAATCACCTTCTGCAGATCGGGAACGGACTGTGCGCCCTCCCACTTTGAAACCGACTGTCTGGATACGGATAGTTTCTCGGCCAGTTCTTCCTGCGACCAGGCGTTCTTTTTTCTTTCATTGATAATCTTGTCTGCTAAAATCATTCTCTTACCCTTTCTATGGTTCGGTGACTTACTCACCCGCTCATCTGTTGTTCGAACATGAGCTCATGTTACACAAAAAAGCGGTTGCAGACTAGCAATTCGCCTTGTCAATCTGTCAATCATCGGTTGCAAATGCAGCAAATACAAGGGTTTTGGCTGTACAGAGCAATTCCTCTAGTTCAAGGCGTCAGCCCACTCCGGCTCACGGAAGCCGACCAGGACCTTGTCCTCCGACACGAGCAGCGGACGCTTGACGAGCATGCCGTTTGTGGCAAGAAGCTGTAACATCTCCTCCTCACTCATGGTCGGCAGCTTATCCTTTAAGCCCAGCTCCTTATAAAGCATGCCGCTGGTATTGAAGAATTTCTTCAAAGGCAGACCGCTCTGTCTGTACCAGCCGGTCAATTCCTCGCAGGTAGGATTCTCCTGCGCAATGTCGCGATAGGTATAAACAACTCCCTTCTCATCCAGCCACTTTTTCGCTTTCTGACAGGTGGAACATCTCGGGTAACATAAAAATAACATATCAACTCTCTCCTTTCAGATTTTGCCGGTTCCGGCTCTCCCGGTTTTCAACCGCACATACCCACAATTTCGCCCTCTTTTCCTATTATACTCCTTTTTGCTCGTAAAAAAAACATTGACATCTAAAAATAATTGTGCTAAATAAAGTAGTCAAAGTGATACTATCACTTCGAAACATGCAATGTGTTGTCAGAAAGGAGCTCATTATGAAACGATTGATTCAGTTGAAAACCATTGATGATGTGAAGGAATTTGTAAACAGCGCAAAAGAATTGGATGAAACCGTACTTGTTTCCAAAGAGGGCTTCGCCAATCAGTTTGACGGGGCATCTATTCTCGGAATGATGTCTTTGATCGGAGAGAGAATTATTGTCAGCTGCGGAAAGACTTCCGAATGCTTCAGCCAGCTGCTTGACAGAAAGCAGATCGTATAATCCATAAATTCACAGAATCCGTTGCCTATCATGCACCAAACCCGGAAGAGAGAATGAGCTCCAAAGAATCCAACTCGAACAACCGCTTGTAGAATATAAGCCGGTTCATTCTTTGCAGGAAAACTTATCTTTGAAGAGGCTTCTGGCATAATGGTGGAAGCCTCTTATTAAATCCCTAAAAATACCTCAAGTGAGAATCCAAAGCTTCTATTGCTTTCAATCTCTCCAAGGCTGAACGTTTCAAGTATCTTCCGTTACTAAAGCATAAAAAGTAATGTAATAAGTTGAATGACCCGCCAAAAATGGTGCATCGTTCAACTTGAATAGAATGCTCTTAAGAGAGTGTAGAATAGAAAGATGAATGGAGACCGGTATAATGAAAAATTTGTTTATATTTTTACGTTTTGCGTTAACAGTTTTTGTGATATGTGTAATTTATGATTTGATTTCGAATAGAAAGTTTGCAGTTGATGGAGTACAGCTGTTTACTAGTGTAATAATCGCAATTCTAGTTGGAGCAGTTTTTACGTTGATTTTTTTTAGCAAAACCTATACCGTAAGTCGTCAAAGTATGGATTTAGATTTATTAAAAAAGAAGTTAAAAAACGTGAATTTTAAATTGGCAAAAGAAAGTGATAGCTGTTTGTGCTTTCGTGGAAATTGGTCATATAAATTTTATGTGGGAGATATTAATGTAGATATTATGGATAAAGAAATAAGATTATCTGGAACCAAGTATGTATTAAATAAAATATTGGAGTAGCTTAAAAATATAGGAGTATAGAAAAGCGTGAAAAATAGAAAAACTAATATAAAGGCATTAGTATTAATAATACTGTTTTTGGTTTTTGTTGATAGCATTGTATTTATTATAACAAAAGGTTTCGGAAAAAATCTAGTAGTAAATATGGGATTTTATATATTGGAAATTTTAATAACTATATGGATAATAAAAGATAATGGAAATCGCAAAAAATGAGGTGGTTTTGAGATTTATAATTTCTGGCTTATAATGGTTTGAATATTATTTTACGAAAACTATAAAGAGTGCGATAGATTTATGAGGTAACCATGTCCGATTCTGAAAAAGTTGAATGACCCGCCAAAAATGGTGCATCGTTCAACAAATAGCACAGAGCAATCTGTCTTCTACCCAGCAAGGTAAACTATATGAAACACAACTGATTGATGAATATGGCAAACGCTTCCCTACAAGTAAATATGATTCACAATGTCACTTGAATTCTAATGATCTTCTTAATAAACAGGGCAATGCAAGCTATCAAATGCCGGATTTATTGGTGGAAGGAAAAAATGGACAATTTACTAACTATGATTTTAAATGGGGCAATGCTGGAAAGACATTCAATCAGAAGGTACTAACAGGTGTAGGTGGTACAACTGCTGGCACTGGAACTGGATTTTCACATGTTTTGGATACAACGATTTCCAATTCAAGTGCGGGCTTCACTACAAATGTAGTTCCATCTGGAACGCCCTTCATTGAAATTCATCAAGGTATGTTTAATAACATTATTGGAGTTCCATCTTAACTTCCAGTAGAAGTTGACACTCAATCGAAAAATAAATGCTCAAAACGG
>JAEDDX010000108.1 GCA_016293615.1 Acetatifactor sp. | reverse complement strand
GGAACAGGGTAGCTTTTGCCTCTGTAGTAAACGACCCATTCGTCAGAATATTCGAGTCTAACATTGATCCACTGATTCATTTGGACATTGAAGCAGTCTCCGCAATGCAAACCACCGTAAAATGTGCCATTGTCAAAAATGATATCGGGTCGATCATCCAGTTGAATTAAAATGCCTGTCATAGATAACTCCTATAAGGGGGATTTTCATGAAGTTGTTTGACGCTGTACCAAGTGAACTTTTCTCCGTTTTGTCCTCACCTAATCGAGTCCTGTACTCGGATGCTCTGGATGTCCTATACTGTGCGTATAGAGAGAATTTGAAAATACCAGAAAATATGTTGTACATGATGCTGCGAAGCAAACTGGAGCAGCAGTTGGCTGATGCGACTTTCGATGGGGAGGATATTGATGAAGAGGAGCTTCGTGATGTCTCAGGACGTGCCAGATTTTTGATACGAAAGCTTTGCGCCAAAGGCTGGTTCGAGAAGGAACGCGGAGAGGACTTTGACGAATATATTACGGTCCCTGGTTACAGCAGCCGATTGCTTGAACTGTTCCATCAATTGCGGGATGACAGCCCGATTCGGGGGTATTCCTATGTGTTCGGAACCTATTCCACGCTAAAAGTTGCGGATGACGGAGACAATGTGTACGACAAAATGGCTGCAATTTATAGTGCTTATGATAACACGCAGTCACTAATAAACTTGTTGCAAATGGTCTACCATAATGTGAAACATTTCTTTCAAGTTCAAATCGAGATGCAGGAGGTAAACCAAGTTCTGGCATCTCACTTTGATGATTATGGGCAGAAGATTGCGGAGGCATATATCCGTCCACTGAAAATTAAGGATTCCGTTCCCAAATATCGTGGACCGATCCAAGCAATTCTGAAAAGCTGGGTACAGGATGATGCCCTTCTGATTGCAATGTCAAATGCTGCGCTGCAGGACAAACGTGGGTCTACATTGGAGGAATGCCGCACCGATCTTTTGAAAAAGATTTTCTGGGTGAAGGAGCGATATGATAGTATCGAGCGTGACTATTTGGACGAAATTGATGGACAAGTTCGGCGCTATACCAGGGCAACCACGCAGAAAATTGAAAATCTGACGAACCGTGATCATAATGTTCGCGGCAATCTAAACTATCTGCTTCAGGAACTCTCAAGAAACCGAAGAGCCTCCGAACTTGTTGAGCAGATCCAGCCAGCATTTCAATTATATGAGCAATCGTTTATTTCAGAGAAAAGCCTGTGGTATCGAAAGCGGCCTGGAAAGCGTACGAAGGCAGAGCCTGTACCGATTGAAGACCCATCTATCGATGACGAGATTATGAGGCAGGTACAGGCGATGCTGCACTCCGAATACGACAGAGCAGCCGTAGAGACGTATGTTGAAAATTGGCTGGGTCAGTCAGATACTTGCTATTCTAAAGATATGCAGCTCCAGGATGATAAAGCGTATATTATGAGTCTGCTGACTGTCCTTGCCAGTAGTGATCGAAATGCAAGATATACCGTTAAGGAATTAGGTGGCAGTTTCACAGAAAACGAATACACAGTTCCGCAGCTGCAGATCAGCCGCAAGGAGGAAAAGAAATGAATGTGGATTGGTTAAGCAGTGCCTCCCAGCGAGATATCGATCAATTTAAGTCTGTGTGTAACCAGCTGTTGAGTCGTACATACGTTGTGAGAACCTTATATAGACCGGATAAAGGCCGTGTTGCAAATCCTGATTATACATTTCTGTCCATTCATTATGAACAGGTTCGGGATTACCTTGCACTTTTGGATTGGGATCTTCGCAAGGATGATATGAACGGTTATTTTTACATCTTGAATACGGACGAGGCCAACCGCTGCAATTTTGATAAAAAAGAAACTGCGATTCTTTTAGCCATCAGAATGATTTATGACGAAAACCAAGAGCGTCTTGGGTTAGAACAGGATGCAATCTGTACCGTAAGAGACGTGTTGGAGAAAGTAGTCACGGACTATGCTATTTTGCCATCAAAGCCCAATATGGAAGAAGTTAAGCGCGCACTTACGCGCCTTGAAAACCATTCAATCATTCAGAGAATTGACGGAAAGTACAATAAAGGCAGTTGTAAGTTTTCGATTCTTCCAACGGTTCTATCCGCTGTGTCCGCTGACAAGCTTAATATGATTGTTTCTGTTCTTAGAAAGGAAGAGAACGATGAAGAAACTGAAGAAGATTCTGCTGATTAACTGGCTCTATTTCTCCAAGCAGATCATTGAAGTTGGCGATGTCAATTTTCTTACTGGAAAAAATGGCGCAGGAAAATCTACGGTTATTGATGCATTGCAGATTGTTCTCCTCGGAGAAACCAATGCCAGGAACTTTAACCAGGCAGCAAATGAAAAGTCACAGCGTTCTTTGGATGGCTATCTGCGGGCTGATATGGATGACAATAACCCATACTCCAGACGCGGAAAGGATTTTTCCAGCTATATTGCATGTGAGTTTCTCGATGATGTGGAGGGCACACGTTTTGTAACCGGTGTTGTCTTCGACTGCCGTAGTGATGGTAACAATATCGACCACTTTTTTATCTATGATGGGGAAATACCGGAAGACGGATTCGTGGAAAACGGCTTTGCCCTCGACTACACGGATTTCCGAAAGCGCATGAAGGAGAAATATGGCCTTCGCGCAAAATTCTATGATACACAGAGCCAATACCGTACAGATATGCTGGCAAAATGGAATGTCCATAATGAGCAGGTTACCCGGATGATGAAGAAGGCGGTTTCTTTTCGCCCAATCGTGGATATCCAAAAGTTTATTACCGAAAATATTTGCGATATACCTGATAAGCCCAATATTGTGGAGATGCAGCAAAACATACGGGATTATAAGCGCCACGAACAATTGGCACAAAGACAAGAAGAAAAACTGACTGCATTACAAGAAATCGGAAGATTGTTTCGGGAAATGCAGCTGGCAATCGATCGCTGGCAGCAGCAGTCATTCCTTGTCCTTTGGGCACAGAAGGAAGATTTGGAGGCGGAAAACAACAAGGCATTATTAGAGCAAAAGGATTGCGAAGAACGGATTCAGAAGGTGACTTCTGAGATTGAGCGGGTTTCACTTTTGATTCGGCAAAAGAGGCAGCGAAAGGAGGAACTCATTGCCGCATGTGCGCAAAGCGATGTTTCACGCGAAGAGGAGAAGCTTCGCCGATCAAAGGAATCCTTACTTACAGAGCAGCAACGTTTGCTCCGGCAGCTTCAGAATGAAGTGGCTGACGTGAAACGAGAGGCAGCCGCCATGTGCAGCCTCTGCCAAACAATCCTGGGGTGGGACATCAATGATGTGTTGCATTCAGTCATAGATGCAGCAGATACGGTTCAAAAGGCGTATTCGCTGTTCACAGACTGCAACTACGAAGTTTTTGCGAAATCCATTGCAATCTTTGCAAGAGCGCAAGATGCAACGGCGAATTTTATGGCTGCAGTCCGTGATACGGCATATAAAGTGAAAGTTTTGACTGACGATCTAAAAACCGAACAGGATCAGAAAGCGGTCGCCTTGGACAATCTGCGCAAGAATGTGAAAGACTACCCAAGGGGGTTATTGCGCCTGAAGCAGCGTCTTGAGGTAGAATTAACGAAGAAGGCGGAAAAATCGGTTACGATCGATATCCTCGCGGACGTTCTGGAAATCCCGGAATCCGAAGAACACTGGCGCCGAGCGGTGGAGGGCTATCTGAACACACAGAAGTTCTATCTACTGGTACCTCCGGAATACTACCATGATGCTCTGCGCGTTTATGATCAGATTAAGCAGGAATTTGGAATGAATTCCTTTGGCTTGGTTGATATTGGAAAACTGCGCGAAAGAGAACGACTGGAACCGCGGCCAGACAGTCTTGCGAAAAAGGTGGAGACGGAGAATGATCTGGCGCGCAGCTATATCGATTATCTGCTGGGACGCGTTGTCTGCTGCAGTCATGTGGATCAGCTGAGAAGAAGTAAAACTGCAATCACAGCAGATGGCATGCTCTATCAGGGGTACGTTGTTCGACCAATCCGAAAGGAGCTGATGGACGATGCGTTCATTGGTCGCCGTGCAGTTGCGCTCCGAATAGCACGGATTGAAGCAGAGCTTTCGGAAATCCAAACGAATCTTCAAATTTGGACACCGATCTATCAGACGCTTTCAAGATACCAAAACCATGATGTACTGTTTTCTGCTCGCTAT
>JAEDDX010000107.1 GCA_016293615.1 Acetatifactor sp. | reverse complement strand
GAATGAAAAGTCTTCCGGCTCGGCAAAAATAGTGAGCAAGAGGACATATACCAAAGGGAGCGACGCATGATCACGTCGCTCCC
Source organism: Acetatifactor sp. (assembly GCA_016293615.1). Lineage (GTDB taxonomy): Bacteria > Bacillota > Clostridia > Lachnospirales > Lachnospiraceae > Acetatifactor. Next base: position 4,324 of record JAEDDX010000107.1, on the reverse strand, counting down.
TTCTCGCAAGCTAATATGTATGATCTGGAATCAGTCAAGTATACAAATCGTCTGATACCAGAGTCTCGATTAAAGATTACATATTCAGTTTTAAGCTTGTACGCTCAATAGCTTACTATTGAACTATAAGCCTTATAGGAGTTAATAACACTACTCCCTGATTTAACAGTGGCAGTTGCAACTACTTGGTAATCATGTCCGGATGTGACATTGTAACTCTTTTCTAAAACAGTTTGGCTGGTTCCTACTGGGGTATTCCAGCTCTTAATCGTTCTCCCGTCTTGTTGAAGCTCCATTGTCAACGTGACAGTGTATCTATTGTCTGGCATCACACTTGAGACGCAAGTAGCTTTCCCTGATGTGGATATTGCCAATCCGGCTGAAATATTTGAAATACCAACATACCTTGGATTGATTTCGGGGGGCTGTGCGGCAGCAGCAGGAATAAGCATTGACATTAAGACTCCAACCGCCAAAATAATGGCAAGTGCATGCTTGGTTTTCTTTCTCATGATTTCCTCCCAATAAATTTATTGCGCAATAACGCTAGAAAGGAAACACCATTTCGCTCATAATGCAACAGAAATATTAACAGATTTTTGTTGCTTCGGCTACTTTTATCAGTTCATCTGTCGTCACACCTTGCCCTGCAACATAATACAGCCAGCCATTATCGCTGTACAAATTCCACGCGATTTGGAGAGTATCTGCATCCTCAATCAAAAAAGCTGTTTGACCATGGATTTGTATCGGTAGAATCTCTGCCGTCTCCGTATCAAAACTAACCCCCCCGGATTGTAGGTTCCAAGAATTAATGCTGATTTGTGCAACTGTTCCATCGATGGCATATGACTGCCAGGACATTATCGCGCTTTGCCCTTCATCTACCAGTACGAATCCTTCTGGTAGCCAGCCAGCGGAGATTTGTGGGGTGTTTTCGCCCCCACTATTGGCAACACCAATATCAGAATCCGATTTAATTTCTATATGATCATCAAATACTTCCATAACAATGTTCAGTGCCTTGAGACGGAAGTCTTCAGACGCTGCGAAGGCCGTGGTAAATAACAGCATCCCTACCAAAGCGACAACAGCAACCTTTGTTACAATCTTTGTTAATCCTCGGCCAAACTGTTTGAGTCCGATTTCCGCAGATTTACGGGCAATCGCGCTGTGGCAGCGCTGCCGAAGGTTATCCGGGATTACCAGTTCACCACTTTCTCTCAGTCGTTGGTTTTCCTCCAGTGCCTTTTGCCCCTCTGCTTCTGCCACTTCATCCATGAGCAGTGCAAACAGCGCGTCCTCGTATTGCTCTACCAGCATTTCACGTCTTGTCATATCAATTCAACCTCCCTATCGGCAATAACTTTCAACGCATTCCTTCGCGCCCGCGTCAACTTCATTCGGATACTGCTGGGCTTACAACCCACCTGTTGCGCCAGCTCCTTATCAGACAACTCAAGGAAGTATTTCCCCTCCAGCAGCAGACGGTCAGACTCTGGAACATCATCCCATGCCGCCACCAGCTTTTGCCGGTTCTCTGCTAAGATAAGCAATTCGTCCATAGATAGCTGACACTGAATCTCTTCCGCCAGCAAATCGTCGTATGCGTCACTCCACACGCTTGATCTGTTCCTCTTTCGCAGGTAGTTGATCGCAGTGTTCCTAACAGTTAAGACAATGTAGGTGGCCAAAGTGCAACGCTCCAGCCTCTGAAGTGTGGAAACTTTTTTAATCAGCTTTTCGATACTGTCTTGGACGATCTCTTCAGCGTCATGGTATGATGGAGCGAATTTCAATGCTGTGCTGAAAAACAAGCCCTCGTTCTCAATATAGAGCTGCGCCATGAAATCCCTATCCCGAGGGTCATCTAGTGTAGAAAAAATGATTGCCAGCATTCCGTACCCCTCTTTTTCTTATCTTTAGATAATAAACGCTTTTCAAACAAAAATGCAACATGGCCAAATGCACGATCGGATATAATTATAGCATCAATAGCTGTTCTGATTATCTATTTAGTATAAGCAATATTAAATATATTTTCAACAAAGAAGTCACGTTATTAATTATAGTTTGGTGGTGTTAGCGCCGGGCGGAATTAGCCATTCGATGATTTTCTCCCGGTGCTAACAGTGGAAAATCCATTCGTTTTGGCATGGCCTGTGTGGGGCGCAAATTATTGACGAATTATTGCAGGAATTGCGCGGTATGGCTAACTGTTCCTATAAAAGTCCGATATCTTTGCAGTCAGCCACGATATAATTATTGTTGCAAAGTGCCGCTTGAGGTGTTTTATCCATAAGAAGCCTTGTAGACTATGTGTGATGAAAGAGACTCTAGTTTTAATAAGCACACTATGCCGAGGAACGAGGTTGAGCAGCAATCGTTATCTGCGGAAGAATAATTATTTGAGAGAGGAGAAAAACATATGATTTTACCAACTGACGGGTGGAGGAACAAAGGAGGAACGGCAGGACGCTCCTGTAATTGCGGCTCTTGGAAACAACATTGGATCAATTTTTCTAGCGAGTCTTGGCCACTCCTGTGCTCGGTTGAGGGTTGCGTTAACAAAGCTGTGCTGGGAGCCCACATCTATAACACAAACAGTGAAGTGACTGGCGAGTATATTGCGCCCACATGTGATTCCTGCAACAAGTTAACAAGTATATTTAGTCTCAAGGACGGTACAACTTTGGTGTCGGCCAATAAGCAAAAAACCTGCGCACAGTAGTCATATAGCGTAACCCCGGTACACATTTTCCCACTACACTTACATGGAGAAAGAGGTATAAAAATGACTACAAAGAGTAACGGAAATCCCCCTCCTGCATATAGGATTTTTATTTCATCTACTTATGAGGACATGAAAGAGTTTCGAAGTGCCGCGGCAGATGCATTGACAAACATACAAGCAATTCCAATGGGAATGGAAAGATTCGTTGCTGCGAACCAGCCGGTTATTGACAGATGTTATGAAGAAATCCGCCAATGTCAATATTTTGTCAGTATACTGGGCTTCCGCTATGGTTCGCTATATAAGGATACAAACTTATCTTATTCTGAACTGGAATTTGACGAGGCGGAGCGTCTTGGTATCCCTATTTTAACCTTCATTAGGGAAGGTACAATTGATGCCAACAGAATCGATATGGACGATTTTTCTAGGCGAAACAGATTCAAAAAGAAATTACAAGGCAGTGCCAGTAATCGGATTACTGTTAATTTCACTTCCCCAGAAGACTTGCGGGATAAACTAACACGAGCTTTGCAAGAGGAATTCAAGCGTAGCGCCGAGAGCAAAGAAACCAACGCATCTTCAAAAAAAGAGAACAAGGTGTCAAGCAAAGAAGAATATTTGGTTGGTGCTGCGACATATAGGAATTTCTTATTAATGCCTGGAGAGTATCGTGATCAAACTGTAAAACTGCGCGTACGTTTTGATGGCACATTTGGATCATGGCTTCTTAAAGAAGAACTGTTCGAAGCGTACAATCTTCCCATTGGCAGAGCACTCTACCTCCAAGATTTATTCGTTTTAGGTGCCGACTACAGTGATCTCGGAGAGGAAGCAAAACATATTGATGCTTTTGCCGTTGGAGATGCTGCAAAATGGATTCTGGAAAACAATATCACACGGGGTAGTGTGTTTGAGGCATATTTCAGGCTCGAATGGAAGTATGTTAAAAATGTTGCAGGAAAATCAAGATTACAGTTTGGTGCGAGCAGCGCATATATCGCCAAACTTATTCTTAGAGATACGCATATAGAGTTGATTACTCAAAATTCAAATACTGCAATGCCAAATCAAAACCTCTCGGAATTGAGCAGTCTGGTTGCGACAAACGCAGGACTTTCTATGGCTGAGGACAGAAGATTTAGTAACCTTAGCCAAGAGAGTATATATGAGCTACTGCAGAAACTGTTGCAATAACATCGATTCATGACTACCAAGAACCTAATACAAAAGGCAAAGGCGGTGGACCATTTTGGAATATCCATCGCCTTTGCCTTTTGAATCTAATCTACATTAAAGTCATCAATGAACACGCACAAGTGCCGTCAAGCTCCGCATTTACAAACCTACCCCACTGGGGATTATAGTATCTGCTTTGGAGGTAGTACAGTCCCGTCTCGGTGTCGTAGAAGTAACCGCGGTAACGGAACGGGTTGGTATATCCCAAACCATCTGCCATAGAACCTGTGGTAGACAGAATGTTGCCCCACGCGTCGTAGGTATACGCCACCACCTGTGTACCGCTGCTGTCCACAAGACCGGTCACATCGCCCTGCGCGTTTTTCAGGTAGAAATACTCGGTACCGTAGA
>JAEDDX010000106.1 GCA_016293615.1 Acetatifactor sp. | reverse complement strand
AAACTGGAGGACTACGTATTTTACACATGGGGACTGCTGGAGCTTTACGAAGCGACCTTCCGCGTGGATTATCTGGAGGAAGCCTGTTCGCTGGCGGAGCGGTTGATGGAATTCTTTTTTGATTATGAGCAGAGCGGCTTTTACCCGTATGCAAAGGATGGAGAACAGCTGATTACCCGTACAAAAGAGGTCTATGATGGCGCGATGCCCTCGGGAAATTCCGTAGCGGCGCTGGTGCTTTCACGTCTGGCTCGCCTGACAGGAGAAACGCGCTGGATGCAAGCGTCAGAACGTCAGCTTGCGTATCTGGCGGGAGCTATTCAGGACTATCCGTCGGGATACAGCTTTGCGCTTCGGGCATTGCTGGAGGAGCTTTGGCCGACAGCGGAGCTGATATGCGCGGCAGAAAAACCACCCGAGGAACTGAAGGGTTTTCTCAGGGAACATTTCCATGGGATTATGGTGCTGGTAAAAACGCCGGCGGATGAAACCCGACTTGCCGCACTGGCGCCATTCACTTTGGAATATCCGATTCCGGAGGCAGGAGTCCGATACTATCTGTGCCGGGGAAAAACCTGCGCACGTCCGGTGGAAACCATTGAAGAACTGGAAAAGCTGATGTAATATAAGAAAAGTCGCCACATCGACCGGATATCGTTGTCCGGCAGATGTGAGTCATTCTATCGAGATGGAGTAATTATCCTTGGCACTCAATTCCAAATCCCGTGAACGTTGATGCACTCAGAAAAATGCAACGCCCTCTTTTCATGTGGGTAAAACTGTAGTATAATATTTAATAAATAAAGATAAATGAAAGGAAACATTGTGCATGGCAACCTTGAAAGATATTGCAAGGCTGGCAAATGTCTCTCAGGCAACCGTATCCAGAGTACTCAATCGAGACCCTTCGCTTAGCGTAACAGAGGAGACCAAGGAGAGAATTTTTCGTGCTGCCGAGGAGCTGGACTATCCGCTCGGTGGAAAGAGAACCACACGTGCCGCGGCTTCTGAACAGGGAAAACGCATCGGCATTGCTCTGATGCTCGAATTTAATGAAGACAAAGAAGATATCTATTATCTGATAATGAAAAGCATGGTGGAGGAAGCCTGCTTTTCCCATCAATATACAACTGTGAATCTATTCCGCAATGCGGAACGGGAATTTTCGGCAGGAGAAGATATGCGTCTGGATGCCATTATAGCGATTGGGCGCTTTACCACAAAGGAGATTCAAAGCTTCCATCGCTATACAGATCAGATTGTGTTTGTCGATTCTTCACCGGATGAGCAGAAATATTATAGTATCGTGCCGAACTATCATTTGGCGGTGCGCTTGTCTCTGAATCATTTTTTTGCGCAGGGACATACCCGCATTGCTTATGTAGGCAGTGTCCGTACCTTCGGTGATACAAAGGATATGGTCATTGATCCGCGATATTATTATTACCAAACGACAATGAAAAACCGTGAATTGTTCCGTAAGGATATGATTATTGGCTGCCATACCACAGCAATGGATGGTTATGAGCGGATGAAAAAGTATCTGACAGAGCATAAGGAAAAGCCGACGGCATTGTTTCTTGCCAGTGATATTATTGCGCCGGGTGTCCTGCGTGCGATCCGTGAAGCTGGCATCTCCATACCGGAAGAAATCAGTATCATCTCCTTCAACAATACCGGTTTGTCAGAATTCGCCGATCCGCCGCTCAGTTCAATTGAAGTTTATATGCGTGAGCACGCGTCTGCGGCAATGACGTGTTTGGAACTGTTGTGGGAAGGCAAAACCTGCCCGAAGAAAATAGTCATTCCCTGTGAACTGATCGACAGAGGAAGCACATCGAAATAAAACAGAAAACTGTCCTATAGGCAGCAGCGATATGACAAAGCAGCTGTCCTAATAGGGCAGTTTTTTCGTTTTGTCACAAAGAAACTAAATAAAGCAACCACGGCCAGAGAGAAAATGTCTGAAAGTAAAAATCCTTCGTCAATACAACTAAAAATTTACTGATAATTTTTACTAAACAAAAGGATAAAATTAGTGAATAGCGGATTGGCTTTTTGTAACAAGAATGTTAATATGATGACAGAATTCAAAGTAACTGCTCATTTGCAGAAAAATGAATTCTTCCCGGGAATGAAAAAGGTAAATTATTTACTAAAGGAGAGAAGAGCATGAATAAGAAGTTATCATGGAGCTCTAAGCTGAGCTTCGGTCTGGGCGCATTCGGTAAGGATGCCGTCTATGCCATCGTCGGTACATTCTTAATGTACTTCCTGACAGACGTTAAGGGTGTTGCTCCAGCATTTGTTGGTACGCTATTTCTTGTTGCTCGTATTTTTGATGCTATTAATGACCCGCTTATGGGTGTTATCGTTGATAATACTCGTTCTAAATTCGGACGGTTCCGCCCTTGGATTATGATCGGTACCGTACTGAACTCTGTTGTTCTGGTTCTGCTGTATCTGAATGTCGGTCTTTCCGGCAAAGGCTACTCCACTTGGGTTGCGATTCTGTACATCCTCTGGGGTCTGACCTACACGATCGAGGATATCCCGTACTGGTCTATGGTTCCGGCTCTGACAGATGACCCGCAGGAGCGTGACCAGATTTCCTCTATTCCTCGTTTCTTTGCATCTCTTGCATGGCTGGTAGTAGGCTCCGGCGGCTTTACCATCATTGGATTCCTTGGTAAGGGCGATCAGGCAACCGGTTTCTCCCGCTTTGCTATGATTATCGCAGTTATATTCATCATCGCTTCCACGCTGACCTGCATGAACTGCCGTGAGGTACATGAGGTTTCCGGCAATACGGAAAAGACTTCTGTCGGCAAGATGCTGGAGATTCTGTTCAAGAACGATCAGGTTCTGGCTGTTCTGGGCATTGCAGTTCTGTTCAACCTCGGCTATCAGTTGGAAAACAGCTTCGCTACGTATTATTTCAAGTATGTAGTCGGCAGCACCAGCGGTGCTCTGTTCTCTGTGTATACTGGCGTTGCAGGTATTGCACAGATGGCTACTCTGGCATTATTCCCGTCCATTTCCGCAAAGATCGGTCGTCCGAAGGCTTTCCTGATTGCGGCGGCATCTCAGGTTATCGGTTTTGCGCTGCTGTTCTTCTGCGGCATGGCTTGCCCGTCCAGCGCAGTCATGGTAGGTGTCTGCTCCGTTATCATCAATATTGGTATCGGCTTTATGCTGGTTCTGGTTACCGTATCTCTGGCTGACGTAGTAGACTACGGCGAATACAAGTTTGGAACTCGTAATGAAGCAATTATTTTCTCTATGCAGACCTTTGTGGTTAAGCTGGCAGGCGCGGTATCTGGTTTTATTTCCGGTGTTGGTCTGACCGTTATCGGCTTTGTCGCAAATCAGACTCCGTCCGCAGGTACAGTAACAGGAATGCGTGTTCTGATGATTGTGATTCCGGCAGTTCTGGCTGTACTGACCTACATCATCTATCTGTTCTGCTACAAGCTGCGTGGCGAGTACCTGGAGGAGGTCAAGTCCGCAATCGCTGCAAAGCGCAAGTAAACAGAAAAGGAGGAACAACTATGTGGTTAGGCGTTGATTATTATCCAGAACAGTGGCCGGTAGAAATGATGGATGCTGATATGGATACCATCTGTGAGCTGGGCTGCAATGTAATCCGTATAGCGGAATTTTCCTGGCATCTGATGGAAAAGACCGAAGGACAGTATGATTTCTCGTTCTTCGATATGGTGATCGAAAAGGCAAAGCAGCATGGTCTGAAGGTTATCATGGGTACACCGACGGCAACTATTCCGGCATGGCTGGCAAAAAAGCATCCGGAAATCCTTTCCGAATTTGAGGACGGCACCAAGCGCAGCTTTGGCGGAAGACATGTGTACTGCTTTAACAGCCCGCACATGTATGAATATTCCGAAAAGATCATCCGTGCACTGGTTGGTCATTACAAGGATGAGGAAGCAATTGTGGCATGGCAGATTGACAATGAGATCGGTCATGAGGACAGTGATGTATGCTACTGTGCCCAGTGCCGCACTGCCTTCCAGCGTTTCCTCGACAATAAATTCGAGGGAGATATTGACAAGCTGAATGATGTTTATGGTACAACCTTCTGGTCGCAGGAATACAACGCCTTTGACGAGATCCCGACACCGACAGCAACCATTACGACCCACAATCCGGCACTCCGTCTGGACTGGGAGCGATTCCGCAACAAGAGCATTGTGGATTTCATGGAATTCCAGAGCAGACTGATTAAGGAAATTGCACCGAATGCAGTGGTAATGCACGACTTCCCGGGCGGTGGTCTGGATAAGCATGTTTCATATGCCGAGGTAGCAAAGCATCTGGATGTCGTTGCATACAACAACTATCCGGTATGGGGCGGACAGAAGGAACCGATTCCGCCGCATGAGATCGC
>JAEDDX010000105.1 GCA_016293615.1 Acetatifactor sp. | reverse complement strand
TGCCGGAGTGCTCCTGTATGTTGCTCTTTCGGGTACCTATATTACTCAGTATGCCGACCAGACAGGTTCACAGGCAATGTTTTATACCATAGAGACGGGAAAAGGGCATCTTATTGTGGTAGACGGAGGGACATCCGGAAACGCAGGGTATGTCAGAGAGGTGATAGAAGAAAAGGGAGGGAAGATAGACGCATGGATCGTAACCCATCCCCACCCGGATCATATCGGTGCTTTTAACGAACTGTGGGAGGAATATAAGGACAGGATCGAAACGGTATACGCTCCGGAGATAGATTATATCGCCTATCAGAACAAAGCGCAGGAATGGGACGGTTTTGAGTATTACACGAGATTTCTTGAGTACATGGCTGACTGCGATAAGCTGACCTATCTGCATGAAGGTGATGCATTCCGGATTGGAGACCTGCAGTTTAATGTGATTTACGCCTACTGTGAGGCTGTGAATGTGTTAAGCAGAGATATTCCAAACGATGGAAGTCTCGTATTTAAGGTATCGGGAAAAACAGAGAGTATGCTGTTTTGTTCCGATGTCGGGATCGCCATGTCGGATACGATCCTGCAAAAGCATTCGGAAGAATTAAAATGCGACTATATTCAGATGGCGCATCACGGCAACGGAGGTTTACAGGAGTCCTTATACAGGGTAACTGAGCCGAAAGCGGCGTTCTTTGATGCCCCCGAGTGGCTCATGAACCCGGGAGAAGGAAAAAACTACACGACACCGGTCAACAGAGCCCTAATGGAAGGTATGGGAGCAGAGATATTTTACTATGCTACCGCACCGAATCGGATAGAATTAAAATAAACAGGAAATGGTGGGTTGCGGGGAGATGAAGGTTTTAAGACAATATTTTGAAAAGACAAGAAGCATGTATCTGCTACTGGCAGGAATAGTCCTGCTGGCACACGGTTCACTGCTTTTTTCGCAAAGGATAGGAATAGACACGGAGCTTATGATGGAGGGATATGACAGGTTTACCGTCTTAGGCAGACAGGGTATTACCTGGCTGGGAAAGGTATTCTATCTCTGGTGGTTTAACCTGTACTGGGCGGAAGCCCTGACGGTTCTGTTTATGGTCCTTGCACCCATCGCGTATGTGTTTGCGTTCTCCAGTGTGGGACGACAGGACAGATTTCTTAATATTTCTCTGATTGTCTTTGGCACAGCCTACGCTCTATCTGCCCTGTGGGCCACGCAGCTGTATTTTTTAAACCAGGCAGCTCAGGTTGCCTGCGCCTGCTTTCTGGTCCCGGTTACGGCGGTACTGGTGGAAAAAGCAAGGGAAAACCTGAAGAAGAACTGGGTGGCACTGCCTGCAGCCATAGGGCTGATGCAGATAGTGTTTGCCACATATCAGACAATCATTCTGATGTACATTGTGACGGTAGCCATGCTGTTTCTTCTTTCGTCCCCTGAGGAGAAAAGATCTCTGAAGGAGGATCTTGAATGGCTGTGCTACCATATAGCAGTCTTCTTTGTGGGATTTACTGCTTATATGGTGATTGCCAAAAAATACTTTATGAGCGAGGCGGATTATCTTGAGGGTCAGATTTTCTGGAAAACCACGGACGCTCAAACCTGTATACAGAATATCCTTGCCTGCGTGAAGAGAAATCTGGGAAACAATCCTCCCTTTTACACCGGGCTGTATCTGGTAATGTGTGTGATCCTGGTTGGGGTAAGCATTGATTATTTTATGAATGCAGGAAAGAAGAAGCACGGAAACAGGATATTTATGGTGCTGGCGGAACTGTTTGTCATGGCTTCCCCGTTCCTTCTGTTTGTCTACGCCGGAGGGGATGCGGCTGACCGGATCCAGTTCATCATGCCGTTTGCGCAGGCCTGCATCCTGTATCTGACCGTCTATATGCTCAGTGGATACGAAAGAAAAGACGGAAAAAGGACGGTAGGTTCGGTAGCAAGAACCCTGGTATTGATGATATTGCTGATCGTGGTATTCAGGGATGGCGTTATTCAGGCTTCCTACTGCAACCGCCTGTACTATACGGACGAATGGGTATTCCAGCACGACCGGGCAATGGCACAGGACTTGTACGGAAAGATCAAAACAGCCATAAGTGAGGTAGAGGAAGAAGAGAGAGCAGCCGTAAGGGGAGTATTTGTCGGCAACGCCCAGGTTTCATACAACGGAAGCTGTTTTAAGACTTCCATCATGGGAGAGTCAAGGTTTGCATACAGCCCCGGAGATCTGGCAAAGGACCGCGCCGTAAGGCTGATGAAGGCATTAGGGTATCCGGTGGATGACATTTTCTATTACTATTCCGAGGGGGCAGCTGCATACACAAAAGAGATGCTCAAGACGGAAATGAAATCGGATATAGATGCAATGCCATCTTATCCGGCTGACGGATGCGTAAAAGTCCTGACACTGCGCGACGGACAGAAATACATGGTTGTAAAATTAAGTGATTACTGGTGGATGTGGGGAGAATAGTCATTTTAGACTAATCAATAAAGTGGTTCTTCAAAATTGAGATGATGCAAAATGTATGGAAAAAAGATGAGATTAGGATGCAAATAATATGATACTATGACGGAGCTCTTTCGTATGTTATTACTACCGACATGCGAGAGAGCTCTTTTCTTGATTGAGTGTTTCCGGAATACGACATTACGCCTATTTCGAAAAGAACCTGTACTTTGAAATCAGAATATCGCATAAGGATGTAGTACGAGCGGGAAGAAAGGAATGCAGGGTTATGTACGGACAGGCATCGGACAAGCGTGTGCGGATCAGTCATGGTATCACTGAGAAAATGAGACGAAGAAGGGCGAGACGGAGAAGGCGGCTGTTGAAGAGAATCGGGTTCGTCGCAGCAAATCTGTTCCTTGTGTGCCTGCTTTTTGTCGTGGTCAGAAATGGTCTGGCTGCAAAGGATCTGTCTCAATCGGCGGGTGTGACCAAAATGCAGACAAAACCGCAGTCGTTTGCTGCAGAGCCGGTCGAGCCGGAGCCGGAATCAGAGGAAGCTTTGCCTTCCGAACCGGAAGAGGACGGTGTGTACCGGATTGTTCTGGATCCCGGCCATGGCGGCGAGGATGAGGGCTGCAGCAGAGACGGCGTCTGTGAGAGCACAATCAATCTTGCGATCGCCTTATATACGGCAGATTTTCTGCGGGAAGAAGGGTTTGAGGTTATACTCACGCGGGAGGATGAAACCAATGTTTCCCTGAAGAAGCGAGTGGAGATGGCGGAGGATGTAAAGGCGGACATTTTTGTCAGCATCCATCAGAATGCCTGTGAGGAACAGGCAGAGACGGTAAACGGTATCGAGACCTGGTATTATGAATCTTCCGAAAACAGTAAGCGTCTTGCGACGCTGATACATCAGAGCGCCGTGAAGAAGACCAAGGCTGTGGAGCGCACTCTGCAGAAGGGCAGCGGGCTTTATGTCATTCGTGCGACCTCGATGCCTGCTTGCCTGATCGAGACAGGTTTTCTGTCGAATACACAGGAGCGGGAGAACCTTATCGATGCCGACTATCAGAAGAAACTGGCCGCAGGCATCGCAGAGGGCATCAAATACTATTTTTTCCCCAAGACCATGTATCTGACCTTCGATGACGGTCCCTCGGCAGAGAATACCAACGCTGTTTTGGACATTCTCAGGGAAAAAGGCGTCAAGGCGACCTTTTTCGTGGTGGGGGAAAATGTCAAAAAGCACCCTGAGGTGGCAAAGCGCATTGTCGAGGAAGGTCACAGCATCGGAATCCATTGCAACCGACATGATTATGATACACTCTACGCGAGCGTGGACAGCTATCTGGAGGATCTGGAGGCAGCAAATCAGGCTGTTCTCGAGGCAACGGGTGTGGAGACGAAGCTTCTTCGTTTTCCGGGGGGAAGCGTCAACTCCTACAATCGTGAGATCTGTGAAGAGCTGACGAAGCGCGTGACGGAGGAAGGGTATGTCTATTTTGATTGGAACGGCAGTCTGGAGGATGCTGTGAAAAAGAGCGAGCCCGAGCAGCTGATTCTGAACGCCAAAGCAACCGCGCTCGACCGTAAGAAGGTTGTGATGCTGGCGCACGATATCGTATATAACACGACGCAGTGCCTGCCGGATCTTCTGGAAAGCTTCCCGGAATACCGCTTTGAAGCTTTGTCGGAGGAGGTTAAGCCGATCTGCTTCTAGAATGCGACAGGGAGAAGCGGTCGACTGCAGGCTGTGAAGTGAACGGAGACTTTGCTAAGGGCTTTTGGGATGATACTGTAATGTACTATAATCATCATGGTAAAGCCTGAGTGAGAAGTACCGGATGATTTCAATTCATTAGATTTTATCGCGGCATCGGCCCTTAGGGGCCGGTGCTGTTTTATTGACAAATAGAACTACGGGATGGTATCTTTAATACATGGATTCCTCTGAGAAGG
>JAEDDX010000104.1 GCA_016293615.1 Acetatifactor sp. | reverse complement strand
CCCTTGGCCTCCAGAGCCACAATCTGGCGCGCTAACCAACTGCGCTATACCCACCGTATGAATGCTAACCGCATGCACGCCTGATTTGCGACATACGCATGTGCCCGAAGGGATTCGAACCCCCGACCCACGGCTTAGAAGGCCGTTGCTCTATCCAGCTGAGCTATGGACACAAACCACGCATTTTCATGCGTAAAGCGGGTGATGGGAATCGAACCCACGTATCCAGCTTGGAAGGCTGGTGTTCTACCATTGAACTACACCCGCAAATCACTTTTCAGCATCGTTGCGAATCGGGGTGACAGGATTCGAACCTGCGACCCCCTGGTCCCAAACCAGGTGCTCTAGCCAAACTGAGCCACACCCCGCAACAACATTTCAAATTATAAGATAATCTGCATGTTGATGTCAAGAATTATTCCTTTTCTTCTATGTATTTTATCTCAAAGCCGGCTTCCTGCTGTTCATTCAGCGTCATGACACAATAGCTCGGAACTCTTCCTGCCTGCCTGGGATAGGATAAGCTCCCCGGGTTCACGGCGATCACATCTCCGTCAAGCTCGATCTCAGGTATATGCGTATGCCCGTAAAAGACGATGTCTGCCCCCTTCTCAGCAGCCATCGCTTTTAGCACACGACTGCCAAGGTTTGCGCAGTAGGTATGTCCGTGTACCACCCACGCCATATATGGCCCGATTTCCACCATCATCTCCTTGGGCAGGCCCATGGAATAGCTGTCACAGTTTCCCATCACGAGATGCACGGGGCAGCTCACGCCCTCAGTCAATGCATATTCGGAGCCTTCTGAGTCACCGCAGTGTATCACCATATCCGGCTGTTCCGCTTCCACGACCCGAAAAAAACTCTGATTCTTTCTGTGTGTATCGCTTACAATGACTACCTTCATGCTTTCTTCAGTTCCTCTTTCATCAGTTTTAACGCCTTGCCCCTGTGACTGACAAGGTTTTTCTCCTCGGCGGTCAGCTCAGCGGTGGTCTTGCCAAACTCAGGCACAAAGAAGATGGGATCATAGCCAAATCCTCCCTCTCCTCTCTCCTCGTATCCGATGCGGCCTTCAATCGTCGCCCGGGTGGTGAGTTCTCTGCCGTCCGGAAGTACTGCTGCGATCGCGCAGACGAACCTGGCGGTACGCTCCTCATCCGGCACACCGTTGAGTCGTTCCAGCAGATTCGCATTCTTTATGCTGTAAGGGGTATCTTCCCCCATATACCTCGCAGAATATACGCCGGGCTCACAATTCAGGTAATCGATCTCCAGACCCGAATCATCTGCCATCACGATGTCATCCGTGTATGCTGCGACTGCTCTCGCCTTGATCAGGGCGTTTTCCTCATAGGTAGCGCCGTTCTCCTCGGGCGAAGCCTGGATTCCCGCTTCCTTCATGGACAGGATCTCCATGCCGAGATCCCCCAATATCATCTTGATTTCTCTTACCTTTCCGGCATTACCGGTTGCAAAAATAATTCTGTGCATTGTTCTTTTCTCCTCATAAGTTCCGTGTCTTATCCTGCTTCGGAGGCTTGGGCCCCAAAAACTGATAGAAATAGGTCTTCATCATTCCGTTGTAGATCTTTCTGTTCTTATCAGCCTTTCGCCCGATATCCTGTTCCGCATTCTCATAGGCGGTGATCATATACAGGCTCCAGGAATCCAGCGCACGGAACCGTTCTCCGATCGTGCGGTACAGGGCAGGCATCTCCTGCTTCTCCTGCAGTCGTTCCCCATAGGGCGGGTTCGTAATGAGGAAGCCGTATTTCTTCGGATGGCTCAATTCCTCCACGCCTCTTCGCTGGAAGTGAATCAGTTTCTCCACACCCGCAAGCTTTGCATTTTCCCTGGCAATGCTGACCATATGATCGTCAATGTCATAGCCCTGGATATCCGGACGCACCGTCAGGTCGACGCCTTCCTTAGCCTCCTCAATCGTATCCTTCCAGGTCTGCCCCCCGATAATGTGGGGCCATGTCTGCGCCGTGAAGCTTCTGTTCATTCCGGGTGCAATGCCTGCTGCCATCAATGCTGCCTCAATCGGAAAGGTTCCGCTTCCGCAGAAGGGATCCACTAATATCCTGTCCTTGTTCCACGGAGTCAGCATGATCAGGGAGGCCGCGAGGTTCTCCGCAATCGGCGCCTTAGCCGTCAGCTTTCTGTAACCGCGCTTGTGCAAGGACTCTCCGGTACTGTCCAGTCCGACCGTCACTTCATCCTTCATCAAAAACACGCGGATCGGGAAGCTCGCGCCGTCCTCCTCAAACCAGTTTACCTTGTAGACCGCTTTCAGACGCTCCACCATCGCCTTCTTCATGACGGACTGGATATCCGAGGGGCTGAACAGCTTCGACTTGACGCTGGCTGCCTTAGCCACCCAGAACTTACCGTTCGCGGGAATGTAGTCCTCCCAGGGAAGCTGCCCGGTTCCCTGAAACAGCTCCTCAAAGGTTTCCGCATGGAAAGACCCGATCTTGATCAGAATTCTCTCTGCGCTGCGCAGGAACACATTGGCTCTGCACAGGGCCTCCTCATCTCCGAAAAAGGTCACTCTTCCGTCCGCAACCTCAGTGATATCATATCCGATATCCATAATTTCTCTTTTTAATACCGACTCCATTCCGAAGTGGCAGGGTGCAATCAACTCAAATCTGCGCATAAGTACCTCACAAAAATTTCCTGGCTACAAGTATATCGTATTTTCCCCAATATGTAAACAGGGACACCAAAGGTGTCCCCGCCAACCGCGCAAACCTAGAACTCGTTATTCTTGTTGTTCTGTCTGTTGTTCTGGTTATTGTTCTTGTTATTCTGGTTGTTCTTGTTGTTCTGATCCTTCTGATTTCCGGTGCTGTTCTGGGTACTATTCTGAGTACTGTTCTGGCTGTTTCTGCAGTTATCAGAATTGTTGTTGAACTTATTGTTGTCCATGCTTTCCTCTCATCCTGCCGCAAGCGGCAATTCAAAACACAGGCGGCTGTTCCTGTAAGTCACCTGTCATTTATCGGTTACAACAAGAAGTATGTCTCAAGTGAGAGGAAAATATACCGGTTTCAACGCTTATTTCAAAAATTCACGAAATACTTTGACAATAAAAAGCACTACTGCAATGGTCACCAACGCCGGCGCAAGCAGAACCAAAGCCTTAATCGCGAGCACAATGAGTCCCACGACGATGGCAATACCGATTCCAAACTTCAGAATCGCCGGCAGCTGAAATCCCTTCAGCTGAAGCTCACCGGACTGCTGCGGTTCCTCCTCCGACACTGTCCCTTCCATCATTCTGCCGTCGCGCTGTCCGCTGTTCGCATCAATGATGGAGCGCGCAATCAGCCTGGGATCGCCAAGGCTTTCCAGTACTTCATTCTCGCTGCATCCGGCCGCTATCTCCTCATTGATGTATCCCTCGTAATAACGAACCGTGTCAGCCACAATGGACTGATCCACTCTGCCGTTCAGTGCCATCCGCAGTTTTTCGACAAATTCTATCCGATCCATTCAAATCACCATTCTTTCCAAATGTACTTCTCACCACTTTTTTCCGGGACAGGAATTCTTCCCGACTGCCGCCCTCAGCTCCACATAACATCCGCAACGCCGGCACATTCCCGCCAGCAGCATATCACATTCCTTGCAGATGCCGAGTCTTTCCTCATAGAGTTTATCCGGTGCCTTCACATCGGTGTCCAGATTCTCTATGTATTCCTTCAATGTGCGAAAAGTCTCCGCCGCTTCTGCCATCTCGCGTGTCAGACATTTTTTGCAATATCTGAGTTCTCCGCCCTGCTGTTCCATTCTCTCACCATTCTGATCCCGATACCCCAAAATCAACCTTTATGAGTGAGTATACCATTTTCCCCGATTGCTGTCTACTTATGAATCTCCAAATCGTACAAACTTAGTTGTTCTTGCAGTTGGCAGCATCAATGGCAAGTACAAGCATGAGTCCCTGCAGTTCATCTTCCTTGCGGTCATACTCGATGACATAGGTGTCGCCCCAGCTGAGTAACTCCTTGTGTATCTGCAGGACAATACCATTATGATCATAGACAGTATAGTTCCAGCTCATACAATCGCCTTCCACACGCCACCCCTGATAGTCCATTTCATATTCGGGCATAAAGAATGAGAACTTCCGGTTCACTTTTCCGACAAAGGAACCATGCATATATACATTGAAGACAGGAAGAAAGTGAAACAGCTCCTGCTCCAGATATCCCACCTCCTGTCCGTGTGTATCTGTCACATGGAGCTTGTGTCCAAGAGAAAACATTTCTCCCATGCAGGTGTAGATTCGTTGTTCGTACTCGTCATAAATATCAAAACTGTCGGCCCAGCTGAATACTCTCTGTCTGATTAACATTTTCATCGCTTTTTCCTCCGTACTTTACATATCGGTATCCTTTGATATATTATAACGGATTTCCTTGGGCTGATACAGTAGAATAAAGTGCAGAATAGAGACCTGTATTGTGCGTTTTCCGTCACTGTGAAAGCATTTTGTTGGTCTAATGTCAGGCAAACCATTCCTAATCGTCCTCTGCCCCGCAGTATTTTTGCTTTGCGCCTTATGCATCCTTTTCATGAAAAACCCTGGGAAAATCAAAAAAGCACCCTGATCTCTCAGAGTGCTTTCGAAGCGTGTGTTAGAGGATTCGAACCCCCGACCTTTTGGTCCGTAGCCAAACGCTCTAT
>JAEDDX010000047.1 GCA_016293615.1 Acetatifactor sp. | reverse complement strand
CGTGAAATCTTAATCTGGAATTTTCAGGGTTGCATTACTGTTTATTTGTCAAGGTTCAATCTGTTGTCTCAGCGACAGCTTATTTAGATTATCACATCTCTTTTAGCTTGTCAACAACTTTTTTTATTTTTTTCAGTTTTTTTCGAATCATGTCCGAGCAGCCATTTGAACAGCAGCAAACTGAAAAACGGAGAAAGAGGGATTTGAACCCTCGCGCCGGTTGCCCGACCTACACCCTTAGCAGGGGCGCCTCTTCGGCCTCTTGAGTATTTCTCCTCATCCGAATTCGTCTCTACCAATATTCGGTTTTCGCCAGAATTTCGTGACGCAAAAGTTATTATACACACGCCCTATGCGTTTGTCAATTGCTTTTTTCATCTTTTCTGCCTAAGATTTCTATACTAAAATTTCTGTTCTAAGATTTCCTCCGGCGTCTTTTTGTACCCATGGTTTTATGAGCGCACTTCATTCCGGATCGCTTCCTCGATTGCTTCTCTCACGAACTGCGCAATTTCTACCGTCTTCATATCCTTATATTGCTCATAGGTAAGAGCCGGCAGTACAATCACCTTCACTGTGAGAGGGCGAATGGAAGATTCATCAAAGGGTTTATACGCGTCGACAAGCGCAACCGGCACAATAGGACTCTTTGCTCTCTGCGCCGCCTTAAAACTGCCCCCTTTGAATTCATGTACACAATTGCCGTCCCTGTTTCTGGTTCCTTCCGCAAAGATCAGGAAATTCCGTCCCTGTCTGACCTCGTCTGTCATCTGCGCGATCACGCCCATGGATTGTCTGATATCTTCCCTGTCGATTCCGATAGAACCCAGCGCCTTGATTACCTGCTTTACAAGAGGCAGATTAAGTGCTTCTTTTTTACTCACAAACGCAAATGGTTTCTCGCAGCATTCTATCACGGCAAGCACATCAAACATTCCCTGATGATTCGGATACATCACAAAACCGTCTTCTGCCGGGAGATTCTCCAGCCCTTTTGCTTCTATCCTGACCCTTCCCGCTTTGTTTGCCCGAATCACGACTTTGCGGATAAAACGATATGCCTCGCGGTAATCCTGATTCTTAGGCAGGCTGTACCACCAGATCCGCGCAAAATAGTAGGGGACCAGAAGAATCAAACGAATCACCATCAACGCTATTCTCATCACAGTCCTCCCTTGCTCTTTTCTTCCTACCGTTTACAATATTCTTTGATCGCGGTTTCATAGAGATTGTTGCCTTCGCTGTCTATCACCACGATGGCCGGGAAATTCTCAACCTTAAGTTTTCGTATCGCTTCGGTTCCAAGATCGTCGTATGCGATCACTTCCGATGACAGAATTGCCTTGGAAAGCAGCGCACCTGCTCCGCCTACGGCAGCAAAATAAACAGAACCGTTTCGCACGATCGCTTCCCGTACCGCTTCCTGTCTCTTGCCTTTTCCGATCATACCGCCCAAACCCAAATCCAAAAGAGCAGGGGCGTATTTATCCATTCTGGTGGCTGTCGTCGGTCCTGCAGAACCGATCGGCCGCCCTTCCCTGGCCGGGGACGGACCCATATAATAAATAATATTTCCCGCCATTTCCATGGGAAGGGGTTCTCCTTTTTGCAGGGCTTCATACATTCTCTTGTGCGCTGCATCCCTCGCTGTGTATATGGTTCCGGTGATATAGACATAATCACCGCTCTTGCAGGCTTGCACATCCTCTTTGGATATGGGCGCCTTAATATATCGTTCCATGATCTTCTCCGTTCCGAAGACATCCGGCCGAACCTGTCATCCGCACCGGCTTCTCTTCCTTTGCTCTCATTTCAAAATTATGTCCTGTCAGAGCCTGTGAGTTGTTGCAGAATATACCGAAACGCAGGCACTTTGAACCTTCGCTGCAGGATCTAAATGCCGTCGCGTGTATTTCCGCGCATAAACGCCTCTGCAATCAGGCAGGGAGGCTTTACATTACCGGGACGCAATTCCGAAAGGATTCATTCTCTCTAGCACATTATAACTCTCTCACACTGTGTCGGTTTACATGACAGCAGATATTCACTGCGACAGGCAGTCCGGCAATATGTGTGGGATATGTATTGATATTGACGGCAAGTGCGGTGACTGTCCCTCCCAGACCTCCGGGACCGATGCCGGACTTATTGATCTCTTCGAGCAGTTCTTCTTCCATCTCTTTCACATAGGGGATATCCGAACGCCTATCCACAGGTCTGGTCAGAGCCTTTTTTGCCAGGATTGCACATTTTTCGAAAGTTCCGCCGATTCCTACGCCCACTACCATCGGCGGGCAGGCATTGGGGCCCGCATCCAATACGGCTGTCAGAATCGCATTTTTGACCCCCTCGATGCCGTCTGCAGGCTTCAGCATAAACACTCTGCTCATATTTTCGCTTCCGAATCCCTTCGGCGCAACGGTAATATGTACCCTGTCTCCGGGCACGATATCATAGTGAATGACTGCGGGCGTATTATCCCTGGTGTTCTCCCGAATCAAAGGGTCCTTCACGACGGATTTTCTTAAATACCCTTCACAATAGCCTTGTCTGACACCCTCGTTGACAGCCTCCGTCAGGCTGCCGCCCTCAAAATGAACCTCCTGGCCCACCTCGATAAAGACTACCGCCATCCCTGTATCCTGGCAGATGGGTATCATATCCTCTCCGGCTATCTTCAGATTCTCCTGCAGCTGTTCCAGAATCCGGCGTCCCAGAGGGGACTCCTCATTGCAGGCCGCGCAGGATAAAGAATCACCCATATCCTTCGTAAGAAAATGATTGGCTTCAATACACATTTCCCGAATCGTCTCGGTTATCGTACTCACATGCAGACTTCTCATTCCGTCAGTTCCTTTCTCACCTCGTCAAGCTCCTCCTTGGTCGCGGAACCCGGATTCCAGAGAATTTCCTGACCGTCTCCCTCATATCTGGGGATCAGATGCAGATGGAAATGCTTCACGGTCTGACCGGCAGCCTCTCCGTTATTCTGTACCAGATTCAGTCCGTCACAGTGCAGTTTCTCCTTCATCTTCAGGGCAATCTGTTTCGCAACCTTCATTGCACCCGCAGCCGTTTCCTCGGGCAGTTCATAAAGGTCGGAAGCATGATCCTTCGGCAGAATCAGCGCATGTCCCCTGGTCGCAGGGCCCAGATCCAGAATCACACGGAACAGTTCATCCTCATAAATTGTCCCGGAAGGAATCTCTCCGTTTGCAATCTTACAGAAAATACAATCGTCTTTTTTCATACCATTACCTCCACATAGCATTGTCTTGAGATCTGTTATGACGAAATGTGCCACCGGTGATCAGGCAGTATATACTCCCCAGAACAAACCCGGTGATCAAACCTCCCATATGGGCCGCATTGTCAATATTGTGCCCCGTATAGCCGGAATACAGGGACAGGAAAATCATCAACACGACTCTCTTCGCCGTCACATGTTCCATCCGGCTGCCCGAAAAAAGTACCAGGGCAAGCAGCACCCCGTCCAGTCCAAACACCACGCCGCTGGCGCCGATCGAGCCGACAGGGTCATTCGTGCGAAACTTCAGCCACAGGGATGCCAGATTTCCGCCGATACCGGACAGGAAGAAAAAGAAGCCATACCACACATGCCCCACCTTTTCCTCGATCATGTTGCCGAGGAAGAACAGGATCAGCATATTATTAAACAGATGCTGCATGTCCGCATGCAGAAACATTGCAGTCAGCACCCTGTAGTATTCCCTGTCAGCCATAACCGAATAAAGATTCAGATCTCCCAGCGAAAGCAGCTGCTTCCCCGGCAGAGAGCTGACAAAAAACACGGCAATATTCACGATAACAAGCGCAGCGCTGACAAAAGTCAGGTTTCTCCACCGCTTCAATCCAATCACCTCACGGCATCAATCTCATACGGGAATAGTGTATCACAAGAAATATGCTTTGTCATTCCATAGAATGGACTTTTTAACGAAAAAGCAGCTGGACCCTTCCGACCCTGACTTCATCTCCGCTCTCCAGGACTCTCTTCTCATACGGCTGCAGTCTCAGCCCGTTCTTATAGGTACCGTTCGTACTGTTCAAATCCTCCAGATAAAACTCGTCTCCCTCCTTGTTGATACGCGCGTGTAGCCTGCTGACGGAAGGATCTTCCAACACAACGACAGCCTCATCCTTCTTTTTCCCAATGGTAACAGGGGCATCCTCTATTCGCGCAAGGACTCTTCCTTCTGCCGTACATAGCTCCTTATATGGTGTTTTTTTGTTTGTTTCTTCTATATATAGTGTTCTGCCGTACGAATCATCTCCATACTTAGGGTCGGGCTCCTCGGCCACTGCGCGTCCTTCCATCACGCTCTTCATTGCCTCGCGGTAATCCTCCCGACTCTCCTTTCCCTTTTTCCGTCGTCCGTCCAAAAACGAAAACAGCGTTTTCTTCGACTCCTGCGGCGGCAGAGCAGGACTCTCTTTCGCGGAATCCGTCTCGGGCTTTGTGTCGGGCAGGACAGTCTCTTCCTGTTTCTGCGTCAGCTGTTTGGCGTCTGCAAAGATCTGGCTTTCGAAATATACCTCCCCGCACCGCTCCAGCTGTTCATACATTCCGTACACACACTCCACCAGCCCCTCATCGGAATACTCGATATGCTCTGCCAGAAAATCGAGCAATTCCTTGCATCCGCGCTGTTCTTCGTAATAGGGTACATATAGGAAGTAATAATCTCTTGTCTCCAAATCCCGGAATATTTCCTCCGGAAACAGAAGAATGTTATTGCCATCCAGAAGAAAGCGCTCCAGCTCCAGCCTGACCTGATACAGACAGTCAAAAAAATCCAGAAGAGCTTCGCGGGTGATACTCCTGCTGCCAAGGAGCTGTTTCATGTTTTGTCTGGAGGAGATGTCATAATACAGGTACGCTTCTCCATCAATATACCTGAGATTGCAGGAGAGCAGTCCCCTGATCCCTCCCCTGTTCAATATACAGTATTGATACCTTTGTTCCTGCGGCTTCTTTTCCAGCAGAATCCTCTCATAGTTACAGTTCAGGCTCCTCACAAATTCAGTCTGCATCTCCTAATCTCCTCCTCTTATCTTCTTCGAAAGGCGCATCACCGCCACAGGTTCTGTCCTCGTCAGCGTACATTCGTACTTCACATATTCCGTCTTCTCTCCTGCAAAGAGAGCGACTCCCGGGAGCGGAAGATTCATCCCTCCCGCGCCTTGTGCCTGCGCAGCTCCGCCCTTGAGCACAACAGAAATATCCTGCTCCCGCATCTTCCATAGGACATATTTATCCGGGTAGATCTCTCCAATTCTGTTCTGCAGCGAAGCCTCTTCGTCAGACGCCTCCGTCGTGACTGCATACAGTGCAAGCAGACTGATATCCTGTTCCAACAGACATCTGTTATACTGGAACAGAAACAAATAGACGATCATCATCATCGCCGCCAGAACCATCGGGAAGACGAGCGCCGCCTCCACGGTAAAATACGCATTTTCCCGCTTTGTCATACAAATCCCTCCGTCAGTCCGCATATCAGCCAGCCCGCAAAAAGAAACGGCAGAAACGGAAGCGCCGTCGTCTTCTGCACCTTTTTCCCCAGCAAAAGCAGGATTGACACTCCCGACATCAGAAGAAGACTGCATAAAAACACCTGCACGATCCGCTCCGCCCCACACGCCATTCCCAGAAACAGAAGGACGATACCGTCTGCATAGCCTGCCTTATGCGTCAGAACAGACACGGCAAGCAACACGATCCCGGGAATCAAAGCCCCCGTCACATTCCTCACTTCAAGCCCTCCTGTCCGGACCAGACGCCACAGCGGATACATTCCCAGCGCCGCACAGCACCCGGCCAGCATCCATAACGGTATCGTCCTTTTCCTGATGTCCTCCGCGCTCATCACACATAGGCACACCCCTTCCACAAGCCTCATCCACATACTCAATTTCCGTCCCTCTTCGCACAGTCCATACATTGTGTGAGTTTCTCCGCTTCGTCCGGCAAAATCGAGCGCACGGAGCGCTTCAGTCCGGAGCAATTCCTCTCGTAGTGATAGGTTTCGCCCTCGTCCGTGATGTATACGGTCTCCGGCATTGGTCCAAAGGCACATTTCCTGCAATTGCGGTACTTTTTCCTGTCACGGTTTCTCACCTTTGAGAGAGTATCTGCGTCGATGGCCTTGACCGATACGCTCAGGTGGGGGCAGTCTCTGTTCGTATGATAGACCGTTGCATATTCCGTCACATACACCACCCCTTCTTCCTGCAGTATCTCCGGTATGGCATAGCCGTTCCACAGATGCGCTTCATATCGGTTCGCCATGCGAAAAGAAGGAAAACCTGCGATCGGAATACTGCTGTCTACGCTGTAGGTGAGCGTCAGCTGTAGTCTGTCTTCCTCCAGAAACTCACTTTCCCACAGTTGTACGCCCGCACTTCCGTACTTTAACGGCGACTGCTCGAGATAATCCTTTCCCGCAAACTCTACGATTCTGTTTTTGACATAAAAGGCTGTCAGAAGGGACGCCGGGGCGCTGTCACCCACTTCCGCCTCGTACACTGCGAGTTGATTCCCTGTATTCCACAGCGCAAGCTCCAGTCGATTGTGCAGTCGTATCAGTTCGATGGCGGAACCCAGATTCACCAGACAAAACAGGCAAATCGGAAGGACGACCGCCGCCTCGACGGTCATGCCGGCCGCGAGGGCGCGTTTCCAAAAGGTGAACGGAGAAAGTCTCTTTATGGATGAATGATTTTGTTTTATGTTTTTCATGGAATTTATTTTCGAATTTTGGGCTGAATTCGAGAATGTGTGTCTACACATCGGAGAAGGGATTTTTATCATTGTTAACAGTTTTCTTTTTGTCGCATTCCATAAAGAGACCATCTCCATTCACCTTTTCACCTGTATTGCTTCTGCCTCACTACCTCATATTCTATATCCTTATAATCCCGCATCCTCACCTGTGCTTCGAATGCGCCGTAACAGGCATCCAGCCGGAAAAATGAGTTCCGCGGCGTGAGCCGTATCTCCGCTTCCACCATATCCATGGTCCGGTCAGTAACCTTCTCATTCCCTTCGAACATCAACAGAATGCGAAGATAATCCTCGTATGAGAGACCGTTTGCATCCTCTTCCTGCTCCCCTCCGCCTCCAAACACCTGCTCCAGGCTGTAATGCCAGCTGTCATCGTCCTTCAGAAGCGGCACCTCTCCCCCCTGCAGCAGAGTCTTCACATCATAAATACTCTCTGCAGACGACCAGATATTCACGATCAGCGCCTGTATCGCACCCTTAGCTTTCGGTTGTTTACACAGCAAAGCCACGAGGCTTGCCGCTGCTTCCGCCTGAGCCTTCTTTTCCTCGTTGGTGAGCAGATACAATGTATTTGCAGCTCCTCTGATCAGAAAGATTCTGTTCACGACACTTTTCAGGTTCGCAATATCGCTGTCCTTCCCGGCGATGACAAATTCCGTCTGATAGGAAAGTGCCCCGTCTTCCTTTCCGTGTAAATAATTACCGAAGCTTCGCACTATGTATTCCCGAAACAGAAAGCGCTCAAAAATACCCTCCGAATTCTGAGCCGCCAGATTACCCGTGCTTAGGATACCCTGCTCTTTCCTGTCGGAATATAAGCCGGTCAGCTCCAGATGCTTTGCGGACAGGTCCGCCTGTTCGTCCGTCACCAGCGCAAGGACGCCCTTTCCAGGCTTCTGCCACAGACCGTCTGCCACCTTCTCTGCAAACGAATCTGTCTGTTTTGTTTCGCTGACAGCTCCCTCCACGACACCGTATTCTTTAAGCGTTTCCTCCAGCTGCTCCCGTTGTGCCGTAATATCCGTAGTGTCCAGACCATTGACCTTGATGACCTGAAGTCTCTGCTGCAGGATACGAAACACATCCCAGCCCACATCCGACTTCACAGTTTCGATGGCCTGTCTTCGAAACTCCGCTCCCTCGCGGTCCGTCAGGATACATACCCCTGACAATTCGGCGTCGTAGGGATGCAGGCCGAAGAAATCACGATAAAACCACCCGGAGAGAAACACATCCTCCGCATTCAGATTCTTCTCCACATACCGCATCAGATGTGCCTCCGTCCGGTTTCTGCCGCAGGTTTCCGCTCCATAGGAAGAGTCGATTGCATAGATACCGTAGCGGTCCGCAAGCTCCCGATGGTACTCCGCCTGAATGCTCTGCATCCCGGCCTCCGCCGCACAGAGTGCCTCAAGACAGGCCCCGTTGTATCGCACTTCTTCAATCAATAGCAGGTAAACGGAAAGCAGTACCGTCAGCATCAGGCAGACATAGACCGTCAGATAAGCGTTTTTCTTCTCTGTCATATCAGATCTTACCGGTCTGATTGGTGATCTTGTTAAACAGTCCATTGACAACTGCCGTGATCTGGGTCTTAAAGATGATCACCAGCCCGACCAGGACGACGATGATCAGGATGACCTCCACCGTTCCCATCCCCTCCTCTTCTCTCAAAAACTCATTCAGATTCTTACATTCTTTCATAGATTTCTCCTTTCGATTTTACATGACCCCGAATGCGGGTATCATTATGATGATCATGATCACGGCCAGGAGCATCACCATCGGGATCAGGATCTTGGTCCCGGCTTCCTCCCCAAGCTTCTTCACAAACAGCAGTTTCTCTCCGGAGGCTCTGGCTGCCTCCTCCATCATCCGGGAAAGCATTTCGTCATTCCCTCTCTTCTGATTCTGCACCAGAAGGGTGCTCAGTCCGATATACTCCCGAATACCGGCTCTCTTTCCCAGCTGAATATAAGCGGCGCTTTCCGTCACCCCCGACTGCAGTTGTCTGCATGTCATCATGATCTCTTCAGCGCCCGGCGAACAAAGTCCGGTCATTTCCTTTTGCTTCTCATATTCCTGCCCCATTCTCTCAAACGCCTTTCTGACAGAAAGGCCCGCGCCGAGCAGCAGAACCAGCTTGTGGACCATCCCGGGGTATTCCGCTCTCAGATCGCTTTTCCTCTGCTCCAGCCTTTGCTGCAGGTCGCGGTCTGTGCAGAAATAAATCAGGATTGCGACAATCGGCGTGAGTGTCCACACAAACAGGCTGTAATCCTCTCCCTGTATTTTCCAGACAATCGCCCGGTCGTCCCATTGTGACGGAAGCTGCATACTCTGCGCATCCCTGTCCTGTTCCTCCAGCATTTGAATGTACTCTTCCAGGTTTTCACGAAATGCTTCTTCCTCCGATAGAAGCGGCGGTACGACAGTAACCGCGAACGACTCCGTCTTCTGCCAGGTTCCATAAGTAAGCAGCATACTCAAATTCACCGGGACGGCTTCCTTCACACGGTTCACCGCACCGAGCGGATCCAGAATATCCGGGCGGTCACTCCTCCATTCGACGGCAAACGGGTATCCCTCGAAGCTTCTTTCCAGCGAAAGGTCAGAGGTGATGTGATGCCTGTCCGGATTCTCTGCCAGAATCAAGTCATCCAACCGTAAACAAAGCTCCTCATACTGCAGATCCGCCTCCTCATCGGTCAGTTCTCTGGGATGCAGCTCCACATCGAGCTGTACCTTCTGATGTTGATAGGTGGCAGTCAGACTGATCTGCTCCGTCCCATCCTGAAAACTCCCCCTCGTCAGGCTGCCGTCCCCATCCAGGACGCTGCCTCTCTGCGCCATGATTCGCGCTGCTATGCCGAATGCCATGCCGACCGCCAATACCTTCACGACCAGCGACAGCTTCCGGTACAGATAGTCGGCGCAAAGCTCCTTCTCATCCTTTCCGGGATACAGCAGACGCAAGCCCGACACCACCTGCGAGGGACACAGTCGGCTCAGCTTTCCCTCCGACAGCTTCCGATAAAGATACCCTTTGAATCTGTTTGTCATCCTTTCCTCCTACCGCAGCCGGTCAGACATCCTCTTGAGGATTCTGTCTCCCACGAGAATCGCTGCCAGATACACACACAGACAAGCTGTCATCATCAGGACTCCCTTCAGGTTGTGGTACAACAAGTCAAAATATCCGGGGTTGACAATGTCAAGGTAGAACAAAATTCCCATGGGCATGATTTCCATAATACCCAGTTCCATCTTCTTTCCTCCCAGCATGACATCAATTTCCTTCTGTGTTTCATTCTTTCGGGAGATCAATTCCGCCGTATTGCGTATGATTTCGGAAAGATTTCCTCCGCTTCTCTTCGCAATGGAAAAAACTTCGGCAAACCCCGAGATATCTTCGCAGTCGCTTCTCTTTCCCAGATCGCTCAGAAGCTCCTCCAGGGAGATATTGATGGACAATCCTCTTCGGATCAGCTTCAGCTCCCGGTCAATCAAAGAATCCGCGCCGAACAATAACACCATGTCCTGTTCCCCTTCCAAAAAAGCGTTTTCTACGGAATAACCGGCCTTCATCATCGTGCTGACAGCCAAAATGCACTCGGCAAACTGTGTGTTGAGTTCCCTGCATTCCATACGGTGTCTGTCTTCCCTGATCCGAAACCACGAGACGACGCCGATTGCGGACAGAGGGATCATGGCCCATGCGCTGCGGTAAAAGAAATAGGCAAGCAATGCGGTGATGCCGGCGCACAGGCATCCCGTCCTAAGTCTTTCTCCTCTCCTCCACTCATAACTGTGATAGTCCCGCCGCATCCAGCTTTCCCCGGTTGCCAAGCTTCTCTTTCTCTTCGAGTTCTCCAAGGATATTCCCCTCATTGTCCACTCCTGTTTCCCGAAATTCATACAGTGTGCCTGTCCGGATCTCTCCGTCCTCCATGCCGGTTACCTCCAGGATCTCAAGCACCCTCCTCGAACGGTCCCTGAGTCTTCCGAGATGAACGACAATGTCTATTCCGGAGGCAATCTGACGGCGGATCGCATGCAGCGGCAGCTCCATCGCACACAAAACCATGTTTTCAATCCGCCCCAGCATGTCCCGTCCGCTGTTGGCGTGTCCCGTGGACATGCTTCCGTCATGACCGGTATTCATACATTGGAGCATATCGAAGGCTTCCGCACCGCGAACCTCCCCGACAATGATTCTCGTCGGGCGCATTCGCAGGGACGCCCGGATCAGCTCCCGTATCGTGACCTCCTTACAGCCCTCCACGGGATTGTTACGGGTTTCCAGCCGCACAAGGTTCGGAAGTCCCTGCAATTGAAGCTCAGCGTCATCTTCGATCGTGATCACTCTGTCCGACGCAGGAATATAGGCGGAAAGTGCATTTAAAAAGGTCGTCTTGCCGCTGCCGGTCCCTCCGCTGACGAAAATGTTATAGCCCGCCTGTACCAGCCCGGCAAGGAACGCGGCCGCCCCGGCGGATATCGAGTTCTTCCTGACCAGCCAGTCCATGGTGATCGGTTTGTCGGGAAATCGCCTGATGGTGACGATCGGTCCGTTCAGGGCAACGGGCGGCAACACACAGCTGACTCTGGACCCGTCGCGAAGCCTGGCATCCACAATCGGGGAAGCCTCATTTACCACCCTGTTGCAGGATGAAACAATCTGCTGGATCACATCGTGCAGCTTTTCTTCCGAGTCAAACTTCGCATCCAGTTCCTCGATCTGCCCGTGCTTCTCCAGAAATATGTGCTCCATTCCGTTGATCATGATCTCCGTCACATCCCTGTCTTCGACAAAAAGCTGAAGGACATCCAGTCTCCGCATGGAAAAGAACAGCTCCCGCTTCAATCGCAGTCTTTGTTCCACCGGCCAATAGGATAGATCCTGCTGTGAGAGAATCACCTCATCGATCATCTCTTTCACATCCTCGTCCGAGTATTCCTGCTGATACCCGATCTTCTCCTGCACCATTTTTTGCAGTGCCTGTTTTCTCCCGGCATAACTCATTGCTCTCCGATTCCTTTCAGCATATTTTCCGCGACCTTTGCCAATTCGCTCTTGGTCAGCTGTTCGTAATCATCCGGTAGTGTATGGAAGACGGGCAGACACAGTTTCTCGGTCTTTTGAAGCACTTCTCCCAAGTCGTTCTGCTGCAGGATCTGTTCATATTGCAGAATCTTGGAGCAGGCTGTCTCATCCCGCCCGGTCATGGTGAAAATCCTCTCGCACATACCGAGAATCTCAAAAATACCCTGTACGCACTCACTTAAATCCAGCAGAATGTATTCATATTCCCCCATCTCTTCTATCGTGCTCAGCAGGCTGATCCACTCGCCGGACGATACCCCCAGAAGGTTCTGCCCGAACCGCATCGGAGGCACATAAGACAGCTCACCCAGCCGCCGCAGCGCCACTTCCATCCGCAGGGGGAACTTATCCTTGTCCGAGCCCAGAAAGTAGAGCAGATCCGACAAATCATACGAATTACTGTCCGCGAACAGGGCGTTTCTGCCGCTGAACGGTTCAAAATTCAGATAGAGCACCTCATGCTGTGCCGCCAGAAGCTGTCCGACGGTCAGTGAAAAGGAAGTCTGCAGACTGCGTCGAAGCGGTGAAAAAAAGCCGATCAGCCTGGTGTTATATTTCTTTTGCAGCCTGGGAAGGATCCGGTCGGAAAATTCCGCATAATACTGCAGGATCTGATTCTTTACCAGTTCCGCCTTCTGATACTTATCTACATAGGTGACTCCTTCCCACTTCTTAAGCCCGCTTTCATTGAGCACGATCACCCTCTGCCTGTCGGTCTCAAGAAGCTCCGGCACATACGCCGATTCCGCAATCACCAGAACACAGTATTTCTCTGCTCCTGCCTTCTGCAGCTGGAGCAGATCGGTAAAAGCATGTACCTTCCAGGTCAGATGACAACTCTTCTTCAGATATTCATGAAACAGCTGAAGGTACTCAGCCTCCGGATCACATATTGCCAACAACATCTCTTTAGAACTCAAAATATCCCCCCTTGATACAGATTAGCAGAAAGCTGATGAGCACGGGGCCCGACAGGCAGATGCCTCCGCTCTCCCGCGTCCCCTGTGATTGGTAGGGCAATACCCTTCCGCTCCTGACGCACTCTCTCACATAATCCGCAAAGATACAGAGCCTTCTCCCCGTCTCTCTGCGCGCAAGTGTGATACACACCGAAACCAGCGCGGCCGCCACAAATACGCCGAAGCAAAACGGCAGTATCTCCGTATCCCGCAGGAAGCCGGCCGTTGCACCGAGCAGTTTCACATCACCTGCACCCAGCATTCTCAGACAAAACAGCGGGAAAAACACGCCCCAGATCAAACACACTATGCCAAGGTAGTGCACCGCACCAAGCCATCCGGCAGATACCGTCTCCCCCAGAACGCCCCAGACGATCATAGAAAAAACCAGGGCATTCGGAATCCGGCTGCTTCGGTAATCATAGCAGCAGGCAAACAAAAGCTGTATCCCTGCCACAGCCATCACAAATACTTTCATAAAATTGTCCTTTTGCATTGTACTTCTTGAAATTCGGGACGAGATGTCCCTTGAAACCCAGAAATTACAGATACCGAAGAAACGGTTCTGTGTGTATTATATGACACCGCTTCCATAAACGCAATATGGAAATATATATTTTCTCAATTTTGTTAAAATTATACAATGATTCATCGTGCACACGCAGATAGAATCCGGAAAGTCCTTGAAAATCCAAGGTTTCTGCCTGTCAAAAGCCGCGCCGCCCGCCCCGTCGTCGTGCGCGCCGCCTCCATTTTTTACGCAGGATTGTTTTAATTGCTTTAAATTTTCCTCCTGCTCTTGTTTCCCCCACCGACAGCGGTTATAATAAAACTTACAGCATCAGAAAGAGGTTATTGTCTATGTCTCAGATTTCTCATAAATTACTGATCGGCCTTCTGTCGGTTACCGTGATGGCAGGCACTCTTTTCTCGCAGACGCTTGGCGTACGCGCCGAGACGGCGGAGGAACGGATTGCTCTCCACCGTGAGATGGAAGTCCAGTCCAATCTGATCGAGGGTTGGCCGGAGGGTCCCATCGTCTCTGCGGAATCCGCCATCTTAATGGAGGCGGAAAGCGGAACGATTCTCTACGCCAAGAATATTCACAAGCAGGAATATCCTGCCAGCACCACCAAAATACTGACTACGCTCTTAGCCACCGAGCTCTGTCAGCTGGACGAGATCGTCACCTTTTCCCACGACGCAGTGTTCGACAATCCTCCCGGCAGCAGCGGCATCGCCATGGATGTGGGACAGGAACTCACCATGGAGCAGTGTCTCAATGCGATCCTGATCCGCTCTGCCAACGAAGTCGCCTTCGCGGTCGCGGAGCACATCACCGGCACCACAGACTGGAGTGTGTTTGCCGATATCATGAACGAGCGTGCGAAAGAGCTCGGCGCACTCAACACGCATTTTGCCAACCCCAACGGTCTTCCGGACGAAAACCATTATACCACCGCCTACGATATGGCAATGATCGGACGGGGCTTCTTCGCCAACAAGATGCTCTGCGATATCTCCATCACGAGACGCATGGAGATCCCCGCCTCCGATAAACTGCCCGAGGCCAAGATAGAAATCAGCTCCATGCAGATCATTCCCGGCGGAAAATATGCCTACGAATACCTTGTGGGCTGCAAGACCGGCTATACGGTCGCCGCCAGAAGCAGTCTTGTCTCCTGCGCCGAGAAGGATGGACTCAAGCTCATCTGCGTCGTCATGAGGGACGAATCCCCCCTACAGTACGAAGATACGATTTCCCTCTTTAACTACGGCTTTGGCAACTTCAGGAAATACAATGTCTCTCAAACCGAGAAAAAATACGATGTCACCTTCTCCGATACCGTTTACAGCGTCAATGATGTATTCGGCAGCTCGAAGCCGCTGCTGACCTTGAACAAAGACGATTGCATCATCCTTCCCAAGACAGCCGAGATAGGCGATACGGAGTCCACGATATCTTACGATACGTCGGACCCCGGTCAGGCAGCCGTCATCTCCTACACCTACAAGGGTGTGGATGTCGGCCAGGTCCGACTGCTTTTTGCGGCAGACGACAACATTCCCTATGAATTTGATGCCGTGCAGGAGGATGCTCTGACCGAAGTAACCGGCAACGGAGTCGTGATCGCCCAGACTGCAGCCCCCGGGGAAGAAGAGACAGACTCCTTTCCCCTGACAAGCGTGCTCCTGATTGCCGGAATCGCCGCAGTGGCTTTGATCCTTCTTTTCCTGCTGTTACGCCTTCGCGCCGGCAGAAATTATCACGCCTTCACCCCAAAAAGCAACCGAAGGACCTGGCGCCGCCGCAGACGCCGCGGGTTCTTCCGCCGCAGAAACAAATTCAGGGATTACGACTTTTAAGCCGTAATCCCTGCTTTTTATTGCTTATGCTTTTTTCTTAACTCCTTTGCCCTCTCACAGCGCGCTTTGATTTCTGCTGCTTCTTTCGCGGAGATCAGCTTCGTAGTCTTCACAATATAGACCTCATTCTCCGGCGTCCTTTTGACGCGGATCTTTCCTTTGAGGTATCCGTGCTTTTCACAGTAAGCCAGGCAGTAATAATGCTTTCCGTTCCAGCCGAACCATCTGATTTTCTTTCGTAAGTTGCGATGGCACAGATAGCACTTGCTCGAAGCCACCTCCCTGTCCGCAAAGGCTTCCTGCTTCGTCGGAAACGCTCTGGAGATGTACTTCATATACGAATCGAACTGAATCTTCACTTCCCGGTCCCTGTCTGCAGGCGGATGGTAGACATCGAAGGATACCCTTTCCCGAAGCTGTGGCTTTTGCCGCAGAATCATCCGCAACAGCTCTGCAGTATAAAAGGCATCGCTGTAAGCCCGGTGGAACGGAATCGTCTTGTCCAGACCGAGCATGTCCACGGCTGTCTCCAGAGATCTGCGCGCCTTGCCGTCTTCAAAGCAGAGACTGAACAGCTTCTGCACATCCAGATAGGCAATCGGTCCGTCCGACAGTTCCGGCAGGTCAAAATATTCCAGGTTGCGCTGCAGTTCCGTCAAGTCCAGTTCGCCCCATACGCAGAAGATACTGTCAGGAAGTTCGCACCAGGTCAGGAAATCTCTTCCCACCTTTTCAAACCTCTCAGCCCTCTCCAGTTCCTTTATGTCAAGGTGCACCAATGCTTCGATCACCCTGTTCATCTGCCGATAGACGGTAGGTTTGATCAGCCTGCTGAAGTCACCGGTCTTCTGCAAGTCCG
Organism: Acetatifactor sp.; assembly: GCA_016293615.1. Taxonomy (GTDB): domain Bacteria; phylum Bacillota; class Clostridia; order Lachnospirales; family Lachnospiraceae; genus Acetatifactor. The sequence continues at coordinate 7,278 of JAEDDX010000047.1, read as the reverse complement.
CATCCAGCCTGACTGCACCGATCTCAATGATCTCAAACGGCAGCCCGGGTACCTCTTCCTCCGGTCTTATGCTCTGGTTCCACTCCAGGTCCAATACAATATAGTTCATCTTAGTATGCTCTGCCCCAGTATACCATCTTCTTTGCAGGCTTACCGCAGCAGACGCAGGTCTGTGCGATCTCTTCCTGTTCGAAAGGCATACAGCGGCTTGTTACACTCAAAGTCTCCTTGATCTTGTCCTCACACTCGCGCTCACCGCACCACATAGCCTTGACAAAGCCGGACTTTTCGGTAAACAGCTGTACGAACTCGTCCATGTTCTTTGCGGTGTAGGTGTGCTCCTCTCTGTGTGCTCTTGCCCTCTCGAGCATTTCCTTCTGGATGGTCGTAAGAAGCTCTGAAACCTTTGCCTCAAGCGCATCCAGAGAAACCTCGATCTTCTCTCTGGTATCACGGCGGCAGATCACGCACTTTCCTGCCTCGATATCCTTGGGTCCGATCTCGACACGGAGCGGATAGCCTCTCATCTCTGCCTCGGCAAACTTATAGCCGGGGGTCTTGTCAGAGTCATCTACCTTCACGCGGAAGTTCTTCTTCAACAGGTCACGAAGCTCGTAAGCCTTGTCCAGAACGCCTTCCTTCTTCTGCATGACGGGAACGATGCAGACCTGCGTGGGCGCCACGCGGGGAGGAAGCACCAGCCCTTCGTTGTCTCCGTGCACCATGATGATCGCACCGATCAGACGGGTGGTCATACCCCAGGAAGTCTGGTAAACATGCTTCAATGTGTTATCCTTATCCGCGAACTGAATGTCAAATGCCTTCGCAAAACCGTTGCCGAAGTTATGGCTGGTACCGGACTGCAGTGCCTTGCCGTCATGCATCAAAGCTTCGATGGTGTAGGTCGCAACCGCACCGGCAAACTTCTCCTTATCAGTCTTCTGACCCTTCACAACAGGGATCGCAAGAACCTGCTCACAGAAGTCTGCATATACATTCAGCATCTGAATGGTTCTTGCCTCCGCCTCCTCAGCGGTTGCGTGTGCCGTATGTCCCTCCTGCCAGAGGAATTCTCTGGAGCGCAGGAACGGTCTGGTCTCCTTCTCCCAACGGACGACGGAGCACCACTGGTTATAAACCCTGGGAAGATCTCTGTAGGAGTGGATATCGTTCTTGTAAAAATCACAGAACAGAGTCTCGGAGGTAGGACGCACGCAAAGTCTTTCCTGCAGGGGCTGTAAGCCGCCGTGTGTGACCCACGCCACCTCAGGCGCAAAGCCTTCGACATGATCCTTTTCCTTCTCCAGCAAAGATTCGGGAATAAACATGGGAAGATAGACATTCTCTACGCCCGTCTCCTTAAATCTCGCATCCAGCTGCTTCTGGATCAACTCCCAGATCGCATATCCCGCAGGCTTGATGACCATACAACCCTTTACGGAAGTGTAGTCGATCAGTTCTGCCTTGATCACCACATCAGTGTACCATTGTGCGAAATCAACATCCATGGAAGTGATTTCCTGTACCATTTTCTTGTCTGCCATTTTGTTCTCCTCTTTTCTTCAATCTTGGTTGGGATGACGAACCACAAAAAAACGCCGGTCTTCCATCCCGCAAAGGGACCGAAAACTCGGCGGTACCACCCTAATTGATGCAAACGCATCCATCTTGAAACCGTTAACGCCGGCATACGCTGTGTTTCATCCAATGACCTCACACAGGACTCCGAGGCAGGTTCCGATCGTCACGCATAAAGGGTTCCCAGCCATCCCTTCTCTCTGGAATGCAGTCGCGATTGTACTATTCCTCTTCATAGTCTTGTTCTTCCCTTTCGGGAATTCTTTATTCGTAATTGTAGTCTATCCATGGTGGGTTTGTCAAGAAACAAGTGGCACGGATTTTACGGTTCCGCTTCCTCCAGCACATCAAAGGCCTGTCCCTTTGCCCACGGACTGCCGATATCGCACCGTCCGTGATGGTACTCATGCGAAACCACCTCTCCCGCTCCCTCCACGACATTCACCTTGATTCTGCTCTCGCCCTTTGCCGTGAGCTCATCCAGCAGAGAAAGCACCGCATCAATATCCTGCGCGGATACCTCCTGTCCGTTTCCGTTTCTTTCCATACATGCCTCCTATAGCGCAAGTCCTTCGAAGAAATCATCTTCCGAAGCTTCACCCGCAATCACTTCCATCAAAAATGCCCGAACCTCAGGGTCAGCCTGCGGCATCCCGGCAAGCAGCTCCCTCGCCGCAATCACAGCAAATCCGCCGATTCTCTGCCAGATTCTGACCGCTTCCGGCGTTTGGGAGAAGGTGTCGTCTTCTTCACCAAACAGCTCCGCCACCAGACCGGGGATCTCAGGGTCTGTCCTTCCAAGCAAAAAATCCCGGAATGCTTCTTCCTTCTCCGTCGTAAGATTCTCCGAAAAAGCAAACCGCTGAAACACCATCCGAATCATGTTCTTTTTACGGTTTACAATATAGCGGATCCTCTGATCATCCACATCCTCCACATCAAACCAACCGATAAAGACAGGCTCATACCCATACTCCTGCGGCAACTTCAAATAAGACAGCAGGGCTTCATCATACTCCAACAGCCACTTCCACTGTCCCTCTTTATCTCCGGCCAGCGCCAAATCAAGAAGTCTCTCCCCATACATATGAACCGAGGTCGCCAGAAAATACGGGATTCCCTCATACACCTGCGCCTGTCCCGGGATAATCCGCACAAGGGATTCACACCCCATAAATACTTTCTTTCCGAACTGCACTTCCCGCGCGGGCACATACAGGGTCTCCAGACGCTTCATATGGGCGAAAGCCCAGTCACCGATCTCCCTCACCGTTTCCGGCAGGACCATCACCTTCACCTGTCTGCAGTTAAGGTAAGCCTTCGGCGCAATCTTCTCCACCGTGTGCCCTTCGGGGTCCGTCCCATTTAGGACAATTGTCTCATTCTTACTCATAGGATTGTCTGTTTTCTCCATCTGCCTCCCATGACCCTTTCCCGAAAAGATGAAAAGACCTGTCTGCCGAAATGCCATCCGCAGACAGGTCTCGTAATACAACCTCTATACGCGCAGCTTCTTCAGGGCTTTCTCTTCAATCAGGCAGGTTCCGTGCTCTTTCATCTGCTGGATCCTGCTCTCCTGGGCCGTCAGAAGTGCCGCATACTCCAACGCCTGGATGCAGGCCCTGGAATACCTCTCATAGGAAGCATGCCCTTTCATCAGGTGCAGGTAATAATACGCATCATATTTATAGAGAACGCTATCCACACGAAGGTTCGCGGGAAGTATTTTCGCATAGTTCATCACATTTCTGAGGCTGGAGAAGACAAACACAGCCTGCTCGGGCTTCTGCTGTTCGGACTCCTGCTCCCCCTTCCCGGAGGCTGCTGCCTCTTTCCGGCTCTCCTCGGAGTGTGCCTTCGCATCCTGTACCATTTTGCGCATTTCCCGCAGGCACTCCATGAGCTGGCTGTTCTCCTTATCACCGGGCTCCCGCTCGTAGAAAGTAAGCACCAGTCCGTGTTCCGGCACCACCATGATCTGCAGATCGAACGCAAACTGCGGCGGTTTGTAGCCTACCTCCACGGTCGCCTGCTCTATGATCTCATGGACGACCTCCTTCGCCTTGTCCGTATGTTCAATAAAATCTTTATAATCCAGGTCATACTCCTCCAGATCTTCATTTGAGAGGAAGCATTTTACAGTCTTATCATCTACTCGTTCTATCTTCATCTGTCTGCTCACGCCTTTCACAAATACCTCTTACGCTTTATCTGCCGGAAGATATGTTTCCAAAAAAGCAAGCGCTCCTTCCTTGACCGCCAGCCGGTCAAGTTTTTCTCTGTTCAGGTCATAATAATACATTTTCGTGGAAATGTCTATAGAAATACTGTCGAGCGGAAAACCCGGTCTTCGCACAGCCGAGTGCGGGGTGTCCGTCATCAGAAACGGTTCGCTCGAGGTGGAGTCATCCATAACGCTATAGATGTGCTCCTCATCCAGCACCAGACAGAATGCATGCCGGTATCTCGCCCGCAGCATCCCGTACTTCCTCGCTAGTCCCGTATAGTAAGATAACATTTCATCATCCGTCAGATACACACCGTTCACGGTGCGCACATGAAGCCCCGGCTGAAGCGCCTCGGGCACATTGTCAAAATACAGGCCCGAATCACAGGAAAAGCAGGGGATTTTGAATGCTTCGTAATAAGCAAGCGCCTTCTTTCTGGCATTCTCCGTCAGACTGTTCCCGTCCTCGGTCACCTGCGGAATCTCGCCGTGCATACTGTCAAGACCGACCAACTCCACGGGCAGGGATGCTATCTGCCTTCTCATCACATCCAGTTTTGCCTGATTCCCTGTACCATATAACAATTTCAAAGCCAAGGCCTCCTCCGTACAGTGTTCTTTTCTTATCTTAATGGATTACTAATGGATTCGTCAAACAAAGTTCATACTTTTTATACTTTTTTTCGAAGGTATCCATATTTTAGACACATTCTTTTTGTATGATATCAATATCACAAATGGAGCTGTTGAGTTCTGAGTCTTTCCGGGGTTCTGTCAGCTTCGACCAAAAACAATCCTGTTTTACAGGTTTTCATATACTTCCTTCCTCTTCACATACATACAGGAAAAAAGCAGCCCATGTACAATGAGCTGCTTTTCCAATGTCCGATCCCCGTTTTTCAGGAAAAACTTATGCCTCAGCCTTCACAACATCAGCTTCAGGTGCATTCTTCTTGATGAATTCGATACCGTTTAAGCATCCTGCGAGAGATTTGTAGCCCTCTCCGGTTGCAATGATCTGACCGTTCTTTGCAGTCAGTCTGAAACGGAACTCGCCGGCCTTGTCCTTGTACACTTCAAATTTAGGATTCTTCTCGGTTGCGTAACCTTCCTTGGTCTGATCCTCAACAGCAGCGATGGGAGCATTCTTCTGCACGCTCTCAATACCGTTTCTGCAGGCCGCCTCTGTTGTATATACCTCAGAAGTAGCAATCACCTCACCGTTTCCTGCCTTCAAGTCAAACTTGATACCTGTCTTTACCTCTTTGATAACAAACTTACCCATTGCTTTATCTCCTTCTCTGCTCTGATTGAAAAGATTAGTAATACCACCTTTATTTTATAACAAAACAGGTTCTAAAACAATAAGTTTTTCGGGAAACAACTGATAAAATTGTCAAAAACCCGTGTCAGCTTCTAAACCGCTTTGCCGGTCACGCGGGAAAAACAGGAAGCAATGCAAAGCGGACCGATACGGTCTGCGAATCATGGTGAGAGACAGGTTCCGAAAGAAGCGCCTGTACCCGCGCCTCTTCTTCCCCGGAAGATACCCGCGTGACCCTGTTACAAGTCTATTATATACAACGATTGTTGTAGTCTCAAGTACTCTGTCCCGAAATGGCGAATTTTGTCGTATTCTGTGAAAAATATATCCTCCACCTGTACTTTTTTCTGTATGATAGAACTTTTTTTGTCTCATATGCACGGCACTCAATCTCTCGCAGAACTTATTCTGCGCCGCTTTGTTCGTTTTGTGAGACCAAGTTGCTATATTGAAAAGAAGAAGGAAGGAGACATCATGAGGATCGATTATCAGAAATTGGGAGAAAGAATTCAGCAAAGAAGACGCGCGCTGGGAATGCGCCAGAGCGAACTGGCGGAACGCGTCGATATCTCTAACAACCATCTCTCCGGCATAGAAACCGGACGACAAAAACCCAGCCTGGATACGCTGTTTGCCATCAGTTCCTGCCTGAAAACCACTCCGGATTACTTTCTGTATGGTGTTTCCGAAAAAGGCCCTACCCCACAGGCCCTGATGGATGCCATCGCCCAAGTGCCGGACTCGGACAAGCCCCTGGTAGGGGGTATTCTGAATCTCTTTATCGAGCGCAGTCACACCACACCTCCAAACAGGGGGTCTGCCTGACAAAGCAGGCGCTGCACCAAACGCTGCTTCCAAAGCCGCGGAGCCTTCAGGGATCCCCGGTATCTCCAATCCCCGCGAAGAGCTGATCTGCGTGGAAAGCTTTCGCCGCAGAACCGTCCTCTATACGACAAGCGGACCGATGCGCAGTAAATTATCCGCTGCCGTACTGGAAGAAATGCTACCGACAGATTGTTTTTTCCGCACGCATCGTAATTATCTGGTCAATCTGAAGTATGTCAGAAAATTCACCCGCGATACCGTCTACCTTCAACAAGGTCCTCCCTCGGTCTACCTGAGTCTGCGAAAGTATACTGCCTTCCAAAAAGCCTGCCTGCAGTATGAGCGGAACAAATGATTTCTGCCATGCTGATCCGCTTACCCGTACATACCAAGAACCGCGCTGCCGACTGACAGCGCGGTTCTTTCTTCGTTCCATCCCCTTTCGATATCGTACCTTTACTATACAACACAATTGACACGATTTCTTGATATTATGAGTATATCTTATCCCTGTTCGAAACAGTATCTCCGCCGTCCGGACCTGTATATCGGGTTGACATACTCTATGTTCGGTAATGCCCCGATCGCGGCATCGGCCTCCTTTTCTGTCACAGAGCCGACCTGTTTGTGAAACAGCGCATTATAATACAGATAATCCGTGGGTTCCGACACCTGCACGCGTGTAGCCTTTGATTCACCAGAGCAGTATTGCATCACCGGGCATTTTTGATAGGAATCACTAACGACGAAACATCAGAATAAACTGATAGAACATGCGAAAGCATATAGAAAAGGCGATAAGCATGATAGTAATAAAAGAAATGTTGAGAAAAAGCATTTGCTGCTTAGGCAGATCATAATCAACCTCTATATCTGCATAGAGCACGAATGTTTCTGTCTTCTGAGAAATCTCCTGAACGGTTTCTTCCCGCAGTTCCTCCTCAGAAGTTTCAGATAAGACAGAGAGATATTGATTGATCTGTTCCAGAAAATAGGTATAGCGGGCTATTTTCCATTCGGTCATTTTGTGACCGGCATATAAAGTCTGTTTGGAAGGCTTATTCAAAACTTCGATAGGATTCCGGACAGGAGGGGGCGCAATCATAGCGGATTTGCTATGTGCCTGTAATTTCTTAAAGCAATAGCTTTTCAGTAAGTGATATACGGTAAACCCGGAATATAACAGCCAACCGCTTATCACTATTACAGCCAGGACAGTTGTAAACACAAAAAACACCGCACTGCGGCCGCGCATGTATTTAGAAACAGTCAACAGCAATCCGGCCAGAACCGGTGGCAATAACAATAAAATCCAATAGAACCT